>NZ_JAFMOZ010000079.1:0-20512 GCF_019049615.1 Rahnella sp. BCC 1045
GTGACATACGGATTAACAGTCCGCCGTTCTACCGACTGAACTACAGAGGAATCGTTGGAACGGGGCGAATAATAGCGACTGGCCGTGGGCATGTCAAAGGGGAAACTGCATAAATGCGTGCGTTTGATGATACTTTAGGCAAGTTGTTGAGAATAGAGTCAAAAAGGCCCGTTTTTGCATGCAAACAGGCCTTTTAAAGGTTAACGCAGTTCCGCGCAGGCGCGGGTGATCCGTTCGCAGGCTTCCTGCAGGCGGCTATCGTCAATAGCGTAAGCGATGCGCAAATAGCCTGGCGCACCAAAAGCAGAGCCCTGAAGTGTGGCGACATGAGCGGATTTCAGGAGATAAGCCGCAAAATCTTCGTCCGTCCTGAGAATATCGCCCGAAGCCGTTGTTTTACCCAGCATTCCCTGACAGTTCGCGAAGACATAAAAAGCGCCCGGCGGTGTATCCGCGCTGAGCCCGCTGATGGCATTAACGCAATTCATAATCATCGTACGGCGGCGTTGCAGGATTTCTATCCAGCCGGTGATGAAATCGCTGCCCTGTTCCAGCGCGGCGACCGTCGCGGCCTGAGAAATTGAGCTCGGGTTGGAGGTGCTTTGAGATTGCAGAATTTGCATCGCCGAGATCAGCCACGCGGGGCCACCTGCGTACCCAAGACGCCAGCCGGTCATCGAGTAACCTTTGGAGACGCCGTTAACGGTCAGAACTCGGCCTTTCAGGCGCGGTTCAACGTCTGCCAGGGTGGCAAAGATGTCCGGCACAAAACAAATTTGCTCATAGATATCGTCGGCCATCACCAGTACGTGCGGGTGATCGAGCAAAACGGCGGCCAGCGCGTGTAATTCTGCGGCGCAATACACCGCACCGGTCGGGTTGTTCGGGGAATTAAGGATCACCCAACGGGTTTTCGGCGTGATGGCGGCCGCCAGATCTTCCGGCTGCAATTTCCAGCCATGCTTCTCGTGGCAGGGCACAATGACCGGTTCGCCTTCTGCCAGCGCGACCATATCCGGGTAAGACACCCAGTATGGCGCAGGAATGATGACTTCATCGCCCGAAGAAACTGTGGCTAAAAGAGCATTGAAGATCAACTGCTTGGCACCACTGCCCGCAATCACTTCATCCGCGCGGTAGCCTATCTGATTTTCGCGATTAAACTTAGTAATGATGGCCTGTTTGAGCGCGGCAGTACCAGCGACAGCCGTGTATTTTGTGTCACCTTGTACAATCGCGTCGATGCCTGCCTGCCTGATATGTGCAGGCGTATCGAAATCAAGCTCGCCTTCGCCGAGGTTTATGACATCCATGCCCGCCGCACTCAGCGAGCGGACCTGGTCGGAAATCGCCGCCGTCGGCGAAGGGCGCACACGACGTAAACGTGGTGCTAGAAAGTCAGCAGACATTGTTTCCCCTGTTTGAACAATAACAAAATTGTATTATGTGAATCATTAAAACCAATTTAAACTTATCATTCTTCTTTTTGCTTTGCTCATAATTTATTCGTATAGAGCAGCTTTTTTGCCGGCGGAAATGGTACGGCAATCCCTATACTGACTCTGGGGTCAGCAGGTTGCCTGAACTTTCCTTCTATTTTTCAAGGTTCTCTTATGGCTTTTATTTTTGTTGCGCATGACACACCGGAGCCTTCTTTGTACGGGGCGATGGCGGCAATACTGGCTGCACAAAAACATTTACCGCTGGCGCATCTGCCGGTGAGCTGGGACGTCGCGTTGTATCCCGATGCCTGCCAGCACGTCATCGGGGAAGGGCAACTGATGACCAGCGGGTTGTTATGGACCGAGAGGCTCAATCCGCAGAGCGCCGGTAAAGTGATGGAGCTGGGCGAATTACTTGAAACCTATGGCACGCAGGATGTCATTATCCCGCTCGGGCCTATGCAGCTCATTCAGTTCACGCAGATTGCCCGGCAGGTGCGTGAAAGCGCGTTCGATTATGAGCTGATCAACGTGGAGCGTTCGAATCAGGGCTATGCCTTCAGCCGCCACGGTAAGGAAGATGAATCTCTCGGTTGCTGGTGGCGTGATAACTACGGGCGCTGGATAAGCAAAAATACGCCGCCGCAAACCCGCACGACAATACGAATTGCCCTGGTCGGCGCCCAGTCTGACCAGTGCAGCGTTTATCCGGCCACGCTGGCGGCGCTGGGTGATGCGGCAGATGCGCTCGCGCTTTCGCTGGATATCGTTTACGCCGCGCCCATGGCGCTGGAAGATCATCTCCATGAAATGATGGAAAACGTGGACGGCATTTTGTTGCCGGGCGGGGCGGCGATGTGTAACGTCAGCGGGCAAATCAGTGCCGCGCATTACGCGCTGAACCGCAATATTCCGATCCTCGGGTTATGTCTTGGAATGCAAACCATGACCACGGCCATCGTGCAGAAGATGATCGGCTCTTTGCAGGCTAATCTTGCCGAAGCCGACCCGGACGCGGAGATCAAAACCTTTGTTCCGCTGAGCAATACGCCGGCGTTTCCGGTTCACCGGCTGGGCAACCATACGATGCTGACGCAGCCCGGCAGCAAATTGCGCGAGATCCTGGGCGAGACGTTTACCGTGCGCTATAACCACCGTTTCCATCTTGAGCCGGCGCTGAAAGCCGGGCTGGAAGCGTACGGGCTGCGCATCAGCGGGACCGATCTTACCGGGCAGATTGCAGACGGCATTGAATTCCCGCGACACCCTTTTTATCTGGGCGTTCAGGGGCATCCTGAGCTGTCGTCACTGCGCATAAAACCGCACCCGTTACTGACAGCGTTTTTGAAAGCGGCGGCGTTAAAGCGCAGTTAACACCGGACCGGCCCAGTTCTCCATGAGCAGGCCGTCGATGCGTGAGAATTCTCTCAGGTTGTTGGTCACCATGACCATGCCTGAGCTGCGGGCCTGTGCGGCAATATGCATGTCGTTTACGCCGACCGGGCTGCCGCTTTTTTCAAGCATGGCGCGGATATGCCCGTAATGCGCGGCGGCTTTCTGGTCGTAATCGACAATGCGCAAATGGGAGACGAAATCTTCGATGACCTGCCTGTTTTTTTGCGGGCTGGCGCTTTTCTCTACGCCGTGCAGTAACTCTGCATAGGTCACCATGGAGATCGCCATGTGATCGGCGTGCTGATTGAATTTCGCCAGCACGCTCATCGGACGCCGCTTCAGGATATAAATGACAATATTGGTATCCAGCAGGTAAGTCAGCATTAAAACGTATCCCGATCCGTCTGGTGTTGAGAGCCGCGTTCTTCCATAAAATCAGCGGAAACGCTGAGGTCGCTGTGGAAGAAATTATCCCATGTGCTTTCAGCCGGTGTGAGTACCAGCGAGTTCCCTACCTTTCTTATCGTCACAGTCTTTACCTCATCAGGAAAACGGCACTCTGCCGGAATACGAACGCTTTGCGTCCGGTTATTTAAAAATACTGACCCTTTTGACATGGTGCTTTCTCCAGTTACGTGACCTTAGCCCGACAAATAGCCCGACAAATTCTGGCTAAAGTTTACGCGCCTGAAAAATATAGTGCAAAGGTATATACGCGGAATGTGAAAGACAACGAAAGAAATCAGCGGATGTTGGATTTTGCGCGATGGCTCGGGGAAAAGGCTGCAACAAAAGAAAATCCCCGCAATATTTACGGGGATCCCTGGAAAACGGGGGTTACTTCAGCGTGACGCCGGAACGCGGGTCTGCCGCCAGACGCTGCAATTCCTGCTCAACCAGACTGATGATCCCGGGTTCCAGATCAATCAGCGGCGCGCGAACGTGGTGGCCGTCAAATCCGCGCAGGTTCATGGCCGCTTTCACCAGCTGCGGCTGGCCGTAACGGCGGGCGAGGGCGCGGTACGGATACCACAGGCGGTGAAGTTCGCGGGCGGTGTTTGCATCGCCGCTTTCCAGCGCGCGATAAGTCGCCAGAATAATTTCCGGCAATGCGCCGCTGTTGGTGGTGCTGATGCCGTCGAAACCGCACATCATCGGGCCTAAGAACGCCAGGTCTGAGGCGCAGAACAGACGCAGACGTCCGCCCAGCCGGTTGGCAATCTGGTCGATCGCCGTCGGGTTCAGATCGCCCTGTTTGATGCCAACAACGCCTTCGATATCAGCCAGTTGTTCCAGAACGACTGGCGGCAACGTGATGCCAATGCCCGGCGCGTTGTACACCAGAATGCCGGTGCGCGATAACGGCGCCATCTCTCTGAAGAAGCGGATGATTTGTGCATCGGTGACTTCAGAAACAAACGGTGGTGTCACCATCGGCAGGCCGCCAAGGTCGCCCGCCAGTTGTGTTAAATCGCGCACCACGCGGGCGTCGGAACCGGCGCTGCACAGCATGACCGGCACGCGGTCGCCGACCACTTCCATCACGTGGCGGAACAACGTGGCGCGTTCGTCAGCGGTCATCGCCGGGAATTCGCCGTAGGTGCCCCCGGTCAAAATACCGTCATAACCCAGCCCGATAACGCGTTCGATATTGCGCGATAATCCGGCAAAATCGAACTCACCGCTGGCGAAAAACGGCGTCACGGTAATGTTAAAAATACCTTTCAGGCGGGCCTGACTTTCACTGATGTCTTTCATTTATTCAATTCCTGTAAAACGAAGCGGTTGGCAAAATCAGAGTAAATACAACGGGCGGTCAACTGTCCCCAGCGCGCGATAACCGGTTTCGGTCACGACAATTGTTTCGCTGACGCCCACGGTAAATTCGCCGTAAATACGCAGTGCGGGTGGAATGTGGAAAGTCATACCCGGCTGTAATTCGGTGGTGATGCCGCTATAGAGGCTGAGGATGGCGCCTTCGCCCCAGTCAGGTGCGAACGAAATGCCGATGGAATAACCGGTGCGTTTCTTGAAATTATCGGTGTAACCGGCGCGGTCAATCACGGCCTGACAGGCCAGATGCGGCGCTTCGCAGGTGGCACCCGGACGGATGGCGTCGAGTGCGGCCTGCAATGCTTCCTGACACACTTTTTCCATTTCCAGTGCAACCGCGGGCGGTTTGCCGAGCCAGGCGGAACGCATCAGAGCCGCGTGATAGCGGTCATGCGTGGCGGCCATTTCGAGGAAAATCGGGTCGTTGTCGAGGATTTTACGGCGACGCCAGGTTCCGTGCGGCACGCCGGTGCGCGGGCCGGTGGACACCAGCGGTTCCATGCCCATGTATTCTGAACCGGCGGCAATGGCCGCGCCCATCATGGCAGAAACCAGATCGTTTTCAGTGGCTCCGGCGGCAATGGCGGCGCGTCCGGCGAGCATTCCGGCGTCAACGTAACGGGCCGCATGCGCCATTTTTTCCAGCTCGGCGGCGGATTTCACTGCACGCAACTGTTCGATAACGCCCGCGGCGTCGTGGATTGTGCCGATCTCAGCCTGCAAGGCTTCATAAACCGCAATGGGCAAGAACCAGCCGCGTTTGTCGATGCCAATCCGGCTCTTCATCCAGCCACGCGCTTTCAGCACGTCGAGCAGGAAATTCACCGGATTATCGCCGTCGGTGTAAATCGCCGCGTCGCGGATAAAGGTGTTGGAGATGAAGTTGAAATATTCCAGCTGGCGGATAACAAACACCGGATCGCCTTCCACCGGCAACACCAGCGTCTGGAATGTGTAATAGCCCGGCGTCTGCTGGCCGGTCAGATAAAAGATGTTTTCCGGGCCGGTGATGACCATGACGTCCAGACCGGCATTCACCAGTAACTGACGCGCCCGCGCGATACGCTGCTGATACTCTTCTTCGCGAAACGCGGATTCCGCGCCGGGAACGACGCTGCCAAGGTCTGGCAGGGAAACTGACGGTGCTTTCATTGTGCAAACTCCTGAATAAATTCTGCCTGAGAAGGGGTGAAGCTGATGCCCAGCCCTGCGCCGGACGGGCTGCTGAGCATCCCCTGATGATAGGAAAGGCCGTGAACCGGGTCGTTGCCCAGCCCGTCAGCACCGTAAAGTTCGGCATAACGCGGCTGGGTGGCGCGGGCGACGTGCAGGGCCGCAGCGGTCGCGGCGCCTCCCTCATTCATCTGACCAATCATGAATGGCACACCGGCGGCGGTCAGCCGTTTGGCAGCCGCCAGCGTGGGGGCAATGCCGCCCATTTTGACCAGTTTCAGATGCGCCATAATTTTGCCTTCGAGCTGCAAAATGCGTTCTAAATCAGCCTCACTGCTCATGCTTTCATCGAGCATCAGCGGCACCGGGCTGGCGGCGGCCAATGCCGGATAAAAGTGCGCATTGGCATCGGAAACCGGCTGTTCGAGGTAGCTCATCTCGAATTTCGCCAGCGCCAGCAGATGACTGCGCGCTTCTTCCGGCTGCCACTGGCCGTTAGCGTCCGCCGATAAGCTGATTTCATGGCCGAAACGCCGCCGCAGGGCGCTGAGCCGCGCTTCGTCTTCGGTAAAGGATGCGACGCCGACGCGCAGTTTCAGCTGCGTAAAACCCCGTTCGACATAGGCCGTGGCCTGTTCGAGCATTTCATCCATGGGCGTCCAGAACAGCGTCTGGTTGGTGTGATAACTCACCGTTTCGGCATTTTCTGCGCCCGCCAGTTCTGCCACGCTGAGCCCGTTCTGGCGTGCAATCAGGTCATGCAGCGCGATGTCTATCAGCATTCGCGTCGGCGCGAGAAAATCGGCTAAAAGCGCCGGAAGATTCAGCAATAACGTACTGGCAGGCTGGCTGAGATCCAGCTGGCGCAGGGCGCGGATCACATCACTTAATACCAGTTCGGCGCTGTAGCCGTTGAGGTAAGCAATGTTGATCCGTACTTCACCGATGCCGTTAAAATTCTTCTCCTCCAGCAACAGATACAACGTATCCAGCCCGGAAATGGTGCCGGATGACGCGGTGTGCAGTTGCAGGTGCGGATAGCGTAAATCGGCGCGATACAAAGTGGCTTTCACCGGCGGCTCCTCAGCGTTTGAGCATTTTCAGCGCGACGTCGCAGTAGATTTTGCTGCCCGCAATGAATTCGTCGATCGGGATAAATTCATCAGGCTTATGCGCCACCGCCAGCGAACCCGGGCCGATAATGATGCCTTTGGTGCCGAGACTGCGGAAATGCACCAGATCACAACCGCCCTGAAAACCGAACGGTCCGGGTTCCGGATTGCCCTGTGCGGCGCAGGCTTCAACGCCCGCCAGCACAATCGGGTCTTCGGAATCGGTTTCGGTCGCGCCACCGGTGGTCGGTTTAAAGGTGATGATTTCGCTGCGGACGCCGAATTTGTCGTGAGCCAGTTGCAGTAAATCCTGAATTTCCTGTTTTACCGCATCTTCGTCTTCGCCCGGCACCATACGGCGGTCGAGCAGTAATTCGCAGGCACCCGGCAGCACGTTATCGGCGTGTCCGCCGCTGATGCGGGTAACGGTCAGGCTGGCGTTGCCGACCAGCGGATGGCACCGGCAGCGCACGCTGTGTTCGTGGCTTTCTTCCACCAGACCGAGTAACTGCGCGGCGCGGAAAATGGCGTTTTCGCCCAGCTCCGGAGTGCCGGAATGCGCGGTCACGCCGTGGACGCGAACCAGCGGCCGCAAACTGCCTTTGTGCGCGGAATAAGTGGTGTTGGAGGTCGGTTCGCCAATCACCACGTAATCAATGTGAGCAGGCGCTTCGCGGACATAAAACTTCGCGCCCTCGCTGGCGACTTCTTCATCAGCGACAAAAATCGCCATCAGCGTGCCGCTCCAGTCGTTACGGTTGGCGGCCAGCCAGCGCATGGCTTCGATCATGGCGATCAGCGGGCCTTTGGCGTCGCAGGCTCCGCGGCCAAATAATTTGCCGTCGCGCTCGGTCAGTGTGAACGGATCCTGTGCCCAGCCTTCTCCGGCGGGCACCACATCAATATGCGTATTAAAGGCAAAACACGGGCCGTCACCGTTTTCCAGGCGGCCAATGACATTGGTGCGCCCCGGCGCGTATTCGCTGAGCGTCATGTCGAAGCCGATTTCACTCAGCATCTGGCTGATGAGTTCGGCCGCTTCACGTTCGCGCCCCGGCGGGTTTTCGGTATTAATCGCGACCAGTGCGGCCAGATCGCGTTTCATTCTGCTGATATCGGGCGATGAAAGGCTCATCGGTGTCTCCTGAAATATCTTTTTGTGGCAAAACTGGCCCCTGGTGAGGGCGCAATACGGGGGTGGTTCTGGGTAAAAGGATCAATGTAAAATCTGATCCAGGAAGCGCTGTGCCCGCAGGCTGACGTCGCCGCCGAAGAATTTTTCGCCGGTCGCGTTTTCGATAATCTCGCCGTTTTCCATAAATACGATTTGATTGGCTGCGCGTTTCGCAAAGCCCATTTCATGCGTAACCACAATGCTGGTCATGCCTTCCGCACTGAGATCTGCCATCACATCCAGCACTTCGCGGATCATTTCCGGATCCAGCGCCGATGTCGGCTCATCAAACAGCATCAGTTTGGGCTTCATGGCTAACGCCCGCGCAATGGCGACGCGCTGCTGCTGACCGCCGGAAAGTTCATCCGGGAACGAATCGGCTTTATCAGGAATGCGCACTTTGCCCAGCAGCTCCAGCGCCTGCGCTTCGGCCTCGCTGCGGCTGACGCCGAGCACGGTCATCGGCGCGAGCATGATGTTTTCCGCCGCCGTCAGGTGTGAGAACAGTTCATAGTTCTGGAATACCATGCCGATGTCCTGCCTCAGTTTGTGCGGCTCAACGCTGGCATGCGTGATGTCTTTATTGCGAAAGAAAATCGAACCGCCCTGAACCGGCTCCAGCAAATTAATGCAGCGCAGAAGGGTGGATTTCCCCGAACCCGAGGGGCCGATCAGCACCACGGTTTCCCCTTGTGCCACATTCAGGGAGCAGTTTTTCAGAACGTGCTGGGGGCCAAAATGTTTATCGACGCCGATGATTTCCAGAACCGGTTTGGATTTACTCACGGGCTTCTCCTCAGTTTGGCGTGCTGCTGCGCAGCAGGCGTTCGGTCAAAGACAGCGCAGGTTTCTTGCGCTTTTTCGGATCCAGCGAGCGTTCCAGCCAGGCCTGTCCGATCATGAAAATGGACGTCAGCACCAGGTAATAAATCCCGGCGGCGCACAGCGCTTCGAAATAACGGAAGCTGGCGCTGGCAGTCTGGTTGGCGATAAGCAGTAATTCCTGAACGGCTATCACCGAGACCAGTGCGCTGGATTTGAGCATGCTGATCATCTGGTTGCCCATTGGCGGCAGCACGATGCGCGCGGCCTGCGGCAACACAATCTTGCGCATGATCTGACTTTGGGTCATGCCCAGCGCCATCCCCGCGGTGCGCTGACCGCTGCGCACGGCCTGTAAACCGGAGCGCAGAATTTCAGCCATGTACGCGCCTTCATTTAAGGAGAGCGCCATCACCGCACAGGTGAACGCCGAGAAACGCAGGCCGAAAGTCGGCAGTACGTTGTAGACAAAAATAATCTGGAACAGAACCGGCGTGCCGCGAAACAGCCAAAGATAAAAGAACGCCAGAACGGAACCCGCCCGGAAGCGGGATTCCTGGAGCAGGGCCAGAATCAGCCCTGCAATAATGCCGAAGAACAACGAGCACACCGTTAACAACAAGGTCATTAATGCGCCCTGAAAGAACGCCGGTGAGAACAGGTATTGCCAAACAAGATCAAGCGACATGAACTTTCCTCAACGTCAGGGCAAAGCTTTAAGGCCGGACTTCACAACATCAGAAAATGGACACTGAAGCCGGGAACTGCCATTTGGTGATGAGTTTCTGGTACGTGCCGTCTTTCACCACGTCCTGTAAGCCTTTTTCCAGCAGGGATTTCATTTCGGCATCACCTTTACGCACCGCAAAACCAATGTGCGTGTCGGTTTCAAACTCCGCGCCGACGGCTTCGAAGGTGTCGCCTTTTTCGCTCAGCAGCGCGACCGCGCCCGGCGTGGAGAGGAATTCGGCGTCAGCGCGTTTCTGCGCCACAGCGACCGCAGAATCGGTCGCTGCCGGGAAGGTCAGCACGGTGAGCGCCGGTTTTTTGGCATCCAGACATTTCTGGTTATCCGCCCGCGCCTGACTTTCTTCAATACCGCCCAGGGTGACGGCGATGTTTTTGCCGCACAGCGATAAATCGCGGCCAGTGATTTTTTCCGGATTGCCTTTCACCACAATCACCCGGCTGCCGATTTCCAGGTAAGGCACGAAATCAACCTGCTCAGAGCGGGTCGGGTTGATGTACATCGCGGAGTTGATGATATCCAGACGTTTGCCCTGCAACGCCGGGATCAGTCCTTTGAATTCCATCGACATCGGTTCCGGGGTCAGCGCCAGCTTTTTCGACAACGCGGTGATGAGGTCGATATCGAAGCCGGTCAGCTTGCCGTCTTTCGTAAATTCAAACGGCATGAACGTGGCGGCGGTGCCGTACGTCAGCTGACCTTTGCTGACCAGAGCAGGCGCGGCGGCCTGGCTGAACAGCGGGGCACTCAGGCAAATTGCGGCCAGAGAGACGGCGGCATATCGGCGCAAAAAAGCTTTTTTTGACATGACAGACTCCAGTTTCCCATGAGCAGGATTGCTCTTTGTGTCTCATTAAATACAATTAAATTTGCGAGTCAAGGCTCTTTTTTGGTGCATTTGTTGCACGATTTGGGGGCTTTTTAACCAGACTTCACCATCCTCAAGGCTTGTGATATTGTACAAACCTAAACAACAAATACTTTCAGGTGTTGCTATTCCATGACCCAAACTACGACAGCCAGCGGAAGGCGTCTGGCAAACCAAATCCTTGACCTGATACGTGAAGCAAAATTTGAGCCAGGTCACCATCTGCGGGAGCAACAATTAGCCGATATGCTCGGCGTTTCCCGCACACCGGTGCGTACCGCGTTGAAATTGCTGTGTGAGTTGGGAATTATCGAAGCGCGCCGCAATCAGGGTTTTTTCCTGCTGAAAGCCTTCGATGAACTTCAGCGCATCAGTATCGATATTCCGGCCACCAGCGATCAGGACCTGTACGAGCAGCTGGTCAAAGACCGTATCGCCGGAAAATTGCCGGATTCCCTGACACAAACGGAAATCGCCCAGCGCTATGAAGCCGACCGCGGCGTGCTGGCGCGCACCTTGCTCCGGTTATCTGAGGACGGCCTGATCGCCCGTAACAAGGGACATGGCTGGTCATTTTTACCGACGCTCAACACCGACGTGGCGCTGAGTAACGGCTACGGATTCCGCCTGATGATTGAACCGGGCGCGATGCTGGGTGCGGGATTCCACGCCGACAAAAGCGCGCTCCGGCGGCTGCGGATGCAGCATATCTATCTGATTACTCACCCCGATATTCTTGCCGTTGATGGCCGTCAGATTTTCGAAACGGACGCCACGTTCCACGAAATGCTGGCGGAATTCAGCGGCAATATTTTTGTTTTACAGGCGATCCAGCAGCAAAACCGGCTGCGACGCCTGCTTGAGTTCGGCAGTTACACCAATAAACAGCGTGTGCGCGAATGGTGCGGCGAACACGTCGCCATCATCGACGCCGTGCTGGAAGGGCGGATGGAGGAGGCGGCAGAAATGATGCGCAGCCACCTGCAATCGGCTTATCAGATGGTGCTCAACAAGGTCAGCAAAGTTGGGTAATCCTTTGATTGAAATTTAATTTTTCATACGTTAACCAGAGGAAAAAGTGATGGATTTTGGGATTCAGGGCCGCGTGGCGCTGGTCAGCGGCGCGGGCGGCGGTCTGGGCCGGGCCATGGCGATTGCGCTGGCAGCGGAAGGCGCTCAGGTCGCGGTGTGCGGGCGAACGCTTGCCGCATTGCAGGAAACAGTCAGCCTTATTGAAGAGCAGGGTGGAACGGCGCAGGCGTGGGTGCTGGATCTCACGGCACCGGAAAGTTTTGACGATGTGCTGATGCAAATCCGCCGCACGTACGGGCCGGTCGGTATTCTGGTCAACAACTCCGGCGGGCCGCCACCGACCAAAGCCGCAGGGGTTGCGCCGGAACTGTGGCAAAGCCAGTTTGCGACGCTGGTCAGCCCGCTGATTCTTCTCACCGACAAAGTGCTGCCGGATATGCATAACGCAGGCTGGGGGCGGATTATCACCAGCACTTCGTCCGGTGTTGTGGCGCCGATCGCAAATCTCGGAATATCCAACACGCTGCGCATGGCGCTGGTTGGCTGGTCAAAAACGCTGGCATCTGAAGTGGCGGCTGACGGTATTACGGTGAACGTAATGGTGCCGGGGCGGATTTCCACGCGGCGTCTGGGGCAGCTGGATGCAGCGCGAGCCGGGCGTGAAGGCGTTACCGTTGAAGACGTCGCGGCGAAAAGCGCGGCTGGCATTCCGGCGAAACGCTACGGCAAACCGGAAGAATACGGCGCGGTGGCGGCATTTCTTGCCAGCCAGCAGGCTTCTTATGTGACCGGTTCTGTTATCCGCGTTGACGGCGGAATGATCCCGTCGGTGTGATTTTTTTACGGCAAAGGCCCCGAGGTTTTGCGGGGGGCTTTTGCCGGTATTAACCTGACTAATCCTGCAACCTTGTTCATAAGAATGCATTATGTTGGTGCACCACGATGGAGAGTTCGGTTTTATTTCATTTAAGTTTTTTAACCCCGCCGGTTTTTTCAACGTCTCAGCAATCGTTTTTTCTTATGTTCCGTGGCATTAGCGCGCGGTAAGCCGCTATTTCATCTGCCCCACGGAGGTTGGCGCAGATCTTGCTTTTATCAGTCACGCTAATCATTACCGAACGGTGTTCCCTTTCCGGGCCAAATGGAGACAGAGATGAATCTCAGACGTCTGAAGTACTTCGTGAAAATCGTCGATATCGGCAGCCTGACGCAGGCCGCTGATGTTCTGCATATCGCACAACCGGCACTGAGCCAGCAACTGGCGACGCTGGAAGGGGAATTGCAGCAACAATTGCTGATTCGCACCAAGCGCGGCGTGACGCCCACTGAAGCCGGGAACATTCTTTATTCACATGCTCAGGCGATTTTGCGTCAGTGTGATCAGATCCACGGTGCGGTGAACAGCGCGGGTCAGTCGCTGAGCGGGCAGGTGTCCGTCGGGCTTGCGCCGGGCACTGCGGCTTCCCAGCTGGCGCTGCCGTTATTGCAGGCCGTGCGTAAACAACATCCGGGCATTTTGTTGTATCTCAACGAAAATTTCGGCACGGCGCTCGGGGATTTAGTGCTCAACGGCCGTATGGATATGGCGGTGTTGTACGGCACAAATAACGACGTCGGTCTGAGCAGTCAGCCGCTGATGAAAGAAGATTTGTATCTGGTCGGCACGCATGCCGTGCCCAATCCGGGAAAATATGTCGAGCTGTGTGATGTTGCGAAACTCAACCTGTTCATGCCGCGTTCATACAACGTGATGCGCCGTCTGGTTGACGATGCCATGGCGGTTCGCCGCCTGACGGCCAATATTATCGGTGAAATCGAGTCCTCCGCCACGCTGACGGCTGCCGTTGCCAGCGGGCTGGGTGCCACTATTTTGCCGGAATCCGCCGCCCGCGCCATGACGGGCCCGGCCAAAGCGTGGATGTCGTGCATCAGCAGCCCGGCGATTCAGGTTCCGCTTTCATTGTGTGTTTCAGAAACGCTGGCCCTGTCGCAGGAAGCGGCGGCGGTGAAGAAAATCTTGCTGTCGCTGGTCTTTGAACAGACCACGACAGAAGCAGAGCCATTGCTGGCGGCGAGCTGACTGCGTTGTAAAAACGTCCTCCCCTTTTACAAGGGGAGGTATTTTTCAGCATTTAACACGGGCACTTGCCCATCTTCCCGCCTTCACCCGGGAACCGCGCCTCCAGACACCGGCGGTGAAACTCCCGCTCAGTCATGGGGGCTATTTCCGGGTGCCTTACCTGCATATGTGCCACGTAGTTCCTATAATCCTGAACCCCCACCATCAGCCTGAAACTTTGCGCCGTACGCTTAACGGCCAGTCTCAGCCACCCGGCGATGTTGTGCGGTTTCGGCTCGACGATGAACAGCGGACGGCAGCGGATGATATGGAACGCGGTAAGCCGGGGCGTTTTAAATAACGAACGTGACTCAGACATGGCGCGCCTCACGACGTTGCACAACAGCCGTTTCGTGTACCGTTGGTGTGGCAGAATTTAGCGCACGGCGGACAACGAAGAACGCTGAAATCAGCATAGTGACCGCCACCAGCATGAAGAACCCGCACAGAATGGCGTTAATCTGATTGTTCAGCACGATGGTATGCATATCCGCCAGTGTTTTAGCCGGTTTGATGATTTCCCCGCTTTCGATCCCCGCATTGAATTTTTTCGCCTGCGCCAGGAATCCGATTGACGGTTTTTCGTGGAAAATCTTCTGCCAGCCCGCGGTCATGGAGGTAATAAACAACCAGACAGTCGGCAAAATTGTTACCCACGCATAGCGCTGTTTTTTCATTTTGAACAGCACCACAGTACCCAGAATCAGCGCCATGGAAGCCAGCATCTGGTTACCGATGCCGAATAATGGCCACAGAGTATTGATGCCGCCTAAGGGATCGACCACGCCCTGATAAACGAAGAAACCCCAGCCCGCTACGGCGACTGTTGTCCCTGCAATCGTCCCCACCCACGACCGGTTATTCGCCAGTGAAGGAACCGCCACGCCCACCAGATCCTGCACCATAAAGCGGCAGGCACGGGTACCGGCATCCACGGCGGTCAGAATAAATAATGCTTCAAACAGAATGGCGAAGTGATACCAGAACGCCATCATGGTGCGGCTGTTGAAAACGTCGGTAATAATGTGCGCCATGCCGACCGCAAAGGTCGGTGCGCCCCCCGCGCGGGAAAGAATCGACTGCTCGCCCACGTCTTTGGCGATTTGGGTCAGAACGTCTGGCGTGATGACAAAGCCCCAGCCGTTAATCACCTGCGAAGCGCTTTCCACCGTGGTCCCAATAAGCGCCGCCGGTGAGTTCATCGCAAAATAGACGCCGGGGTCGATAACTGACGCACAAATCAGCGCCATGATCGCCACGAACGACTCCATCAGCATCGCGCCGTAACCGATAAAACGGATATGGCTTTCGCGTTCAATCAGCTTCGGCGTGGTGCCGCTGGAGACCAGCGCATGGAAACCGGAAATTGATCCGCAGGCAATGGTGATAAACAGGAACGGGAACAGGCTGCCGGAGAACACCGGCCCGCTGCCGTCAATAAAGCGTGAGACGGCGGGCATTTTCATCTCCGGCATGGCGAAGACGATACCCACCGCCAGGCCAATGATTACGCCGATTTTCAGAAACGTTGAGAGATAATCACGCGGCGCCAGCAACAGCCAGACCGGCAGAACTGAGGCGATAAAGCCGTAAATCACCAGAACCCAGGTCAGCGTGGTGCCGTGCAGCGTAAAGAACGGGCCCCAGACCGGATCCGCTGCGACATTTCCACCGTACACAATCGCCAGCATCATCAGCACGAAACCCATCACCGATACTTCGGCGATTTTTCCCGGACGCAGAAAACGCATGTAAATGCCCATAAACAGAGCGATGGGAATCGTGGCTGCGATGGTGAACAGACCCCACGGACTGTCGGCCAGCGCTTTCACTACCACTAATGCCAGCGTAGACAGAATAATGATCATGACGCCGAGCGCGCCGAGCATGGTCACGACGCCGGCAAAACTGCCCAGCTCCTGCTTCGCCATTTCACCCAGAGAGCGGCCGTCACGGCGTGTCGAAATGAACAGGATCAGGAAGTCTTGTACGGCACCGGCAAGCATCACACCGACTAAAATCCAGATGGTGCCCGGCAGGAAGCCCATTTGTGCGGCAAGGATCGGGCCAACCAGCGGACCGGCTCCGGCGATGGCTGCGAAATGGTGACCGAATAACACCCATTTGTTGGTCGGCACATAATCCAGCCCGTCGTTGTGGCGTTCGGCGGGGGTCATGCGGTTATCATCGAGTTCGAACACTTTTTCAGCGATGAACAGGCTGTAAAAACGATAGGCAATGCTGTAGCAGGCAATGGCGGCCACCACCAGCCACAGGGCGTTGACGTGTTCTCCGCGGCTTAAAGCCAGCATCCCGAAGGCGAAGGCGCCGATTAACGCCACCACCAGCCAGGTTATCCCGGACTTGACGCTTTTCATGATGTACAACTCCTTGTCAGGGGTCCTGCTCAGGCAGGCCACTTTTTATGTAGAGAGTGTGATGTAGAGGTAAGACGCGCAGACCCGATTCTGGTTGCGACATTGTGAAAATTCCGTTTAAAAATAGTGTTTTTAAACGGAGGAGTGTGGAGTTAAGGATGAAAATGTGATGTGGCTGACGCTTTAGAAGGGGAATGCTGGTCGGATGACATCAAAGTTGTGAGGCTTCATCACTCTGCCTGAGTGAAACGGCGCGGGTGGCTGATTTTTTCTTTCGCTTTACCCGAACAAAGCACGATGCCGGATGCAATCAGCAGGGCGCTGATCAGATGGAAATTGTGCAAAGAGATATTCAGGAACAGGATACTCAGCATCCCGCCGCTCAGCGGGATCATATGTGAGTAAATTTCGCCACGTGTCGCGCCAATCGCCTGGATCCCTTTGTTCCACAGCAGATAGGAAAGCCAGGAAGGGAAAACCACCAGATAGGCCAATCCGCACAGGAACCAGGCGCTTGTGTAGGAACTCAGTGCGTGATGAGCAGGGGTTAAAGAGGAGAACGCCAGTACTGGCAACAGGACCAGCGCCCCGATAACGGCGCTGACGGCCACGAATGCGTTTCCGCCCACGCTTTTTGGTTTGATACGCAGAAAGGCACAATACAACGCCCAGCTGATGGCTGATCCCATGGTCCAGACATCGCCGCGGTTCAGATTTTTAAGTGTCTCAATGTGCAGTAAATCTCCCTGCATGACCAGCCAGACCACGCCCAGTGAACTCCTCGTTAAGGCTGGGGGAAACCGACTTTTGCCTGCTGCTGACCTCGAATATTGCCCGCGAAACCGACCTGAAAATCGAAACGTTTATACGCTCGCCGCGAAGACTGTGGATTTCGCAGGGGCATCCGTTGCTCAGTAAGGCGGTTATTCATCTGGCTGATATCGCCAGCTTGCCTTTTTTGTTGCTCGATACTGACGAATATCCCGATGTGATACGCGGGCACTGGCATACACACGGCGGCCAGCCGAATGTGGCGTTTACTACCACGTCATTCGAAACGGTGCGCAGTCTGGTGGCTAAAGGTCGGGGCGTGACTCTTTTGTCGGATCTGGTTTACCGGCCATGGTCGCTGGAGGGATTGCGTGTCATGCGGCGCACGGTGGAGGACAGTACGACGTATATGGATGTGGGCGCGGTGTTATCCGAAACGCTGGCGCTTTCGGAACCCGCCGCCGTGGTGCTGGATTATCTGCGGGTCATGATCACCCGTCATGGCGAAGATGCCTGAGGGCGCGAGCCAAAAAAAACCGGCCTGTGAGAGGCCGGTTAATCTGTGTCAGGTCAGAAATTATTCTGCGGAAGCAGGTTTTTCCTGGCCCGGTTTGTGGTCACGCATCTGTTCCATTTTGGCAGCGCGTTTCTGGTAGTTTTCGTTGAACTGTTTTTTCTGCTCAGGCGTCAGCAGGTTATACATTTTGTTCTCAGCACGTGCGCGATCCAGCATGCGGTCGGACTGTGCTTTGGTGATGGTATCAATCTGCGATTTCACTTTCGCTTCATCGAAGCTGTCTGAAGCAACTAAGGTGTGCATCTGATCCATCTGCGCTTTCATTGCAGCGCGGTCAGGGCGCGCGCCGCTGTCTTTCATAATTTCTTTCATCTGAGTTTTCTGCTGCTCAGTCAGGTTCAGACCTGCAAACGGGTTCATATGATGCGGGCCTTTATGGTGCATCATTTTGCCGTGAGTCGCAGCAGGTGCGTCAGTTGCCGGAGTGGCTGTGGTTTCAGCAGCAAACGCGAAAGAAGCAGAGCTCAGAGCCAGAGTTGAAGCCACAATCATTGCGGTAAGTTTACGCATAATTAAATTCCTCATTGGAGATTCAGGCACATCGCCCGTTTTGTTTCGACGAAAGCAAGTCTACTGAATCCAATGAATAGTAATGCGAGCAAGATGTAAAAGAGTGAAAGCCGAAGTGTCACTTTTCAACCGATCGTGGAGAAAATGTTTAGAAAGCGTAAGGTTGCGCGAACAGGCATGACTGGAAGTTCAGATAAATCTGAGTAATGCGGTGAGTTCATACATTAACATGGTGAATGTTTGGCCGCCAGACTTCTTAAGTAAAGATTGTTTGCTGTTGATGCCGGGTTTACATCGCCGGAAGTGGGCAAGAACCGGCATAATAGTTACCCTTTCGTTAACACTTTATATAACAGTGCAGAGTGCTCATGACTGAATCCCGCTACGAAACGCTTGCGCGCACCTTGCGCAGACAAATCGACACTCAGGTCTGGCTGCCGGGCGACCGCCTGCCTTCCTTACGCGAGTCCTGCAAACTGTCCGGGCTGAGCCTGATGACGGTGTTACAGGCGTACCAGCTGCTGGAAAGTCAGGGCGTGATTGTTGCGCGCCCGCAGTCCGGCTACTACGTCGCAGCAGGTTTGCAGCGCCCGGTTCGCCGTCAGCCCGATGAACGCCTGCACGCTGCCGAGCAGGTAGACGTCAATGATGCGATTTTCGATATCCTGAAAGCGGGGCAGGATCCTTCCGTCGTACCGCTGGGTTCGGCATTTCCCGATCCGACCTTATTCCCGCAGCCGCGCCTGGCGCGATCGCTTGCCAGCGCCGTCCGCCGTATGTCACCGCACAGCGCCACCGCCAATTTGCCGCCGGGCAACGAAGAGCTGCGCCGCAGCATTGCCCGCCGTTATGCTCAAAATGGTATAGAAGTTGCGCCCGATGAAATCGTCATTACGTCCGGCGCGATGGAGTCTTTAGGGCTGAGTTTGCAGGCCGTGACCGAGCCGGGCGACTGGGTGGCGATTGAGTCTCCGGCATTTTATGGTGCGTTACAGGCCATAGAGCGGCGCAAGTTAAAAGCGATCGCTATTCCGACCGACGTGCGTTTTGGTATGGATCCCGATGCGCTGGAAAAAGCGCTGGAAACCTATCCGATCAAAGCCTGCTGGCTGATGTCGAGTTTTCAGAACCCGCTCGGTTGTACGATGCCGTCCGAAAATAAGGCTCGGCTGGTGGATATCCTTCAACGGCATCAGGTGGCGTTAATCGAAGATGACGTTTACAGCGAATTGTATTTTGGCAGTGAACGCCCGGTGCCGCTGAAGGCGTCAGCGTATCGCAGCGAAATTCTGCATTGTTCTTCATTCTCTAAATGTCTGGCACCGGGTTTTCGCGTCGGCTGGGTGGCGGCAGGGAAATACGTTGAGCGTATTGAACGGTTGCAGCTGATGAGTACGTTATCCGCCAGCGTGCCGGTGCAGCTGGCGCTGGCAGATTTCCTGCAAAAAGGCGGGCAGCAGGGCGGTTACGACACCCATTTACGCCGCCTGCGCCGTGTGCTGGAACAGCGGCAAATGGCGATGCATCACGCCATCATCAAAGAATTCCCCGCGCAGGTTTCGGTTTCCCAACCGCAGGGCGGCTATTTCCTCTGGCTCGATTTGGGCGATAACGTGGATGCCGCGCGGGTCTATCAGCACGCACTGGCCAAAGGCGTCAGCGTCGCGCCGGGCACGATGTTTTCCGCCGACGAACGTTTCCGACATTGTTTGCGCATCAACACGTCATTCGAATGGGGACCGCACACCGCCCGCGCCATTTCAGTGCTGGCGGCGCTGGTGGGGGAAGAAATTAGGGGGTAGCTGGACGCAAGGGATTGAAAATCCCTTGTTTAGTAGTGAGACCGCTAATTGTCAGCGCAATTTGCTGAGAGTACGCTAAAGCCCTGGTAAATTAATGGGTATTGCGAATGGATACGACAGAGGAACTTCTCGGAACGTACTTTTATAAAGGCGTTTGTAATATTTCCGCCGGAGAACTTTTCTTCTGGATATTTCTTGATGAAATCGGAGACCATTTCGGCGGCATTACCGATCTGGGTGCAATGACTCTTATTATTCTTGGTCAACCCTCCATTGCTACAAGAGGAAAAATAGCCTTAACGACAAAGGGTACTTCAGTGGCTTCATTAGCGGCAAGGCGGTATTTGGATGTTACTTTACCTTTTCAGCTTCCAACATTTACTAATGCAAGTATCAGGGTGTTAAAGCCAATGTATGTAAATAATTTGGGGGCTTTTGTTGGCCGGACCGTGCCTGTGCTAGGGTGGGTACTGCTTGCGGGAGATGTCGCATCAATCGTCTATAAGACTACGTCCCATTACAACAAGCTCGCGCGCGGGAACGATAAAATATGGTGACGGATGAATCAGTGCTGCTATTTTTTCGAGAAGAACTGTCAACTTTAGCAACATGGTCTTTTAAAAAAATTCCACTTGAACTTGATACAGTTCTTCAGGAATACGCCTTAGATACAACAGAATTTATAGAGACGATTGAGAAATACGATGAAGTTTTTGGGGTGGATGTCTCGGCTATAAATTTGGATTATTATTATCC
>NZ_JAFMOZ010000078.1:0-20126 GCF_019049615.1 Rahnella sp. BCC 1045
ATAGATTATTTTATTACCTGCACTTCCTGCTTATTCAGAGAACCTGTCTTCAGCGTGTCCGAAACCATTCAAAAATCGTCGATTAAAATCATTGTCACGGCAAAATTTCGATGATAAATTCCTCACCATCAAATCATATTTAATCATTAAATGATTTGTTATGATTTAATCATTCAAACCAAACTCACATGAGGGAATACAATGAGCAAAGTAGAAACGATCAGTCGCGAATCCTGGATCCTCAACACTTTCCCGGAATGGGGCACCTGGCTGAATGAAGAAATCGAGCAGGAAAAAGTCGCGCCAGGCACTTTTGCGATGTGGTGGCTGGGCTGCACGGGGATCTGGCTTAAATCTGAGGGCGGCGCGAATATTTGTGTCGATTTCTGGTGTGGCGTGGGCAAGCAAAATCACAGCAGCCCGCTGATGAAAACCGGCCACCAAATGCAACGCATGGCAGGCGTGAAAAAGCTGCAACCAAACCTGCGCACCACGCCCTTCGTGCTGGATCCGTTCGCGATCAGAGAGATCGACGCCGTATTGTCCACCCACGACCACAACGATCATATTGATGTCAACGTCGCGGCAGCCGTGATGCAAAACTGCGCTTCCGATGTGCCGTTTATCGGCCCGCAAACCTGCGTGGATTTGTGGATTAGCTGGGGCGTGCCGAGAGAACGTTGTATCGTGATGACGCCGGGAAAAGTGGTGAAAATCAAAGATGTGGAAATCCACGCGCTGGATTCTTTCGACCGCACCGTTCTGATCACCCTGCCTGCGGACCAGAAAGCGGCTGGCGTTCTGCCGGACATGATGGATCAGCGTGCGGTAAATTATCTGTTCAAAACGCCGGGCGGAAACCTGTATCACAGCGGCGATTCACATTATTCCAACTACTACGCGAAACACGGCAACGAGTACAAAATTGACGTCGCACTCGGCTCCTACGGCGAGAACCCGCGCGGCGTGACCGACAAAATGACCAGCGTCGATATGCTGCGTATGGCAGAATCACTGAATACAAAAGTCGTGATCCCGTTCCACCATGATATCTGGTCGAATTTCCAGGCCGATCCGCAGGAAATCCGTGTGCTGTGGGAGATGAAAAAAGACCGTCTGAAATACGGCTTCAAGCCCTTTATCTGGCAGGTTGGCGGCAAATTCACTTATCCGAATGACAAAGACAATTTTGAATATCACTACCCGCGTGGATTCGAAGATTGCTTTACGACAGACACCGACTTGCCGTTTAAATCCTTCCTCTAAAGCATTGTGAGAAAAGGCGGGGACTATTCTCTCCGCCCTTTCAGAATCAATGTTATTCGCATTACTGCTCGTTTATAATCACGCGGTAATCATCTACTTTCGGATATCCCCCGCGGAGACACTATGACAGAGCCACAACGCCACAACGCCATCCTTGATCTTTTGCAGCGTCAGGGTCAGATTTCTGTCGCTGATGTCATTGATCATTTTGATATTTCTCCGGCCACTGCGCGTCGTGATATCACTAAGCTCAACGAGTTGGGGAAATTGCGTAAAGTGCGTAACGGCGCTGAAGCCGTTAACCAGCCTCGCCAGAACTGGACTCCGCTTAATATTCACCAGACCCATAATCTCAACGAAAAAATGCGTATCGCCAAAGCTGCGGCCGAATTGTGCCAGCCGGGTGAAAGCGTGGTGATTAACTGCGGCTCGACAGCGTTTTTGCTGGGGCGCGAGATGTGCGGAAAAGACATTCAGGTGATCACTAACTATCTGCCGCTGGCCAATTACCTGATTGAGCAGGAACACGACAGCGTGGTGATCATGGGTGGTCAGTACAATAAAAGTCAGTCGATTACGCTGGCACCGCAGGATGGCGATGCGAGCCTGTACGCCGGGCACTGGATGTTTACCAGCGGCGCAGGGCTGACCACCGATGGCCTGTATAAAACCGATATGCTGACCGCGATGGCGGAACAAAAGATGCTGAATTACGTCGGAAATCTGGCGGTGCTGGTCGACAGCAGTAAAGTCGGGCAACGCGCAGGTATGCTGTTCAGCCGCACGGAACAAATCAATGTGCTCATCACCGGCAAAGAAGCCGACGGCGAAATTATCGAAAAATTAGGCCTCAAAGGTGTGAAGGTGATTCTGGTTTAGCGCTTTTCCCCTGTAGTTTGTCTGGTCTTGATAAGCCAATAATTGGGTAGAATGGCGGAATCATCTTTTAAGAGGCACCTCCGATGGAACAATTTGAAGCAATCAGCGTTGAACAGGCGCATACCCGCCTGAAATCCGGCGAAGCAGTTATGGTCGATATTCGCGACCCGCAAAGTTTTGGCGCAGCACACGCGCCCGGCGCATTCCATCTGAGCAATGAAAGCATGCGCGCCTTTATGGAACAGGCCGATGCCAAAACGCCGGTTCTGGTCATGTGCTATCACGGCATCAGCAGCCGTGGTGCCGCACAATTTCTGATTTCTCAGGGTTTCGAATCGGTGTACAGCGTTGACGGCGGCTTTGAAGCCTGGTCACAAACCTTCCCGCAAGATATCGAAGCCTGATCCCCCTCCCTCCGGCGCAGACTATAGTCTTATAAACCGAGTCTTTATAACCAGGCTATCTGGTTTGCGCCGAAAATGTTCTTAAGCCGAAAAAGCTACCGTTCTCCAGTGTTGATATAATTTCCGCCTACTATCGACAGGATTTCAAGATGAAACAACTGAACAAAACACGTTCTTTGGGTATGCGTACGCTCGCCGTTCATGGTGGCCAGCAGCCGGATGCCCAGACCGGTGCCGTCGCGACACCGATTACCGCCTCTTCCGCGTTCTCCTATCCGGATTTTGACAGCGGCGCACGTCGTTTCAGCGGGGAAGAGCCGGGCTATATGTACAGCCGTTTTGCTAACCCGACGGTGACCGTTTTTGAACAAAAACTGGCCGCGCTGGAAGGCGCAGAAACCTCCGTGGCTTGCGCAAGCGGCATGGCGGCGATCAGCGCAACATTATTTGCCCTGCTGGTGCCGGGGGATGAAATCATTCATGTCGGTACGCTGTACGGCGGGACAGAAGGTGTGGTACGTAATCTTCTGCCACGTTATGGCATCACACCAGTACACGTCGCGAACGTCAGCGAACTGGAAGGCGCATTCACAAAAAATACCAAAGTCGTGCTGGTTGAGACACCGGCAAACCCGGGTCTGGACATTGCCGATCTGGCAGAAATCGCGCGTTTATCCAAAGCAGCTGGCGCAATCAGCGTGGTGGATAACACCTTTGCGACGCCTTACCTGACACGTCCGCTGGCGCTGGGCATCGATATCGTTCTGCACTCGGCGACCAAATACATCAGCGGTCACGGCGATGCGACCGGCGGTGTAGTGGCCGGTTCTGCGGCATTAATTACACCAATCCGCACGCTGAGCCTGAAACAGTTCGGTGGTTGCCTGAGCCCGTTCGAAGCCAGCTTGCTGATCCGCGGGCTGAAAACTTTGCCATTGCGCGTGGAAGCCAGCTCACTGAGCGCACAGGCGGTAGCGGAATTTCTCGACAGTCACAACGCAGTGGAAACGGTATTTTATCCCGGGCTGCCGGAACATCCGGGCCATGCCATCGCAGCGCGTCAGATGAAACTGTTCGGCGGGATTATGGCAATTGAGCTGAAAGGCGGGCTGAACGCCGCACGGACTTTCCTCGATAAGCTGAACATCATCACGCAGGCGGTTTCCCTCGGAGATACCGATTCGCTGGCCTGCCATCCGGCCTCAACCACTCACAGCGCCGTCGCGCCGGAAGTCCGCCGTCAGAGCGGGATTACCGACGGGCTGGTGCGTATCAGTATCGGTATCGAAGACACCGACGACCTGATTGCCGATCTGGAACAGGCGCTGGAAGGGCTGTAAGCTCCCGATATTTGCAGCACCGTCATCCGGCGGTGTTGCAAAAGACTTCGATCCCTATCACATCACTGCAATTTTTCTGTTTCAGCTAATGACACTGCATCCGTAATTTCCCCTTCCCGCCCCGACTGACGTTATAATCGACTTCCCCCACGCTGGCAGATAAGGTATTGCCCTAAAATGACGGCAACAAATCAAACAATTAGGGAAATCACTTAACGCTATGGTGCGCATTCTTAACCTGAACAACCCTCGCCTCGCTCAGGCTTTTGTCGATTACATGGCGACGCAGGGTTTCACGCTGACGATTAAACACGAAAGTCAGGAAGTCCAGCTCTGGCTGGAAGACGAATCGCGTCTGGAAGAGGCAGAGAAGCAGGTCGCGCTGTTTGTCCGTGACCCGCTGCACCCTCGTTATCAGGCCGCCAGCTGGCAAACCGGCAAGGCGCAGCCGGGTTTGCGGATGTCGCATACCCCCTTTATGAAAACGCTGCGCAGCCGTGCGGGCCCGCTGACGATCGGCATGATTGTGCTGTGTATCGCCGTCTATATTCTTCAGCAAATGGTCGGTTTTGAGCAGGTCATGAACTGGCTGGCGTGGCCGGACAGCTCGCGGTATTTTCAGGTCTGGCGCTGGTTTACACCTGCGCTGATGAATTTTTCCTTATTTTCATTGCTCATCAATCTGGTCTGGTGGTGGTATATGGCCAGCCAGATTGAACAGCATCTTGGCAGCGGAAAATTATTCACCGTCACGCTGATCGCGGCGCTGATCAGCGGCTGGGGCCAGTCGATGGTCAACGGTTCCTGGTTCGGCGGTTTGTCCGGCGTGGTCTACGCTCTGATGGGTTATGTCTGGCTGACCGGCGTGTTGAAACCTGAAAGCCGGTTGTACGTTCCCGGCGGATTACTGGCTATTTCGCTGATCTTCATGTTCATCGGCTATGCCACAGGCGGTGCAGCGGTGGCTAATGCCGCCCACACATTTGGCCTGGGTCTGGGTCTGGTGATGGCATTTGTTGATACGCGCTTACCGCGCAAAAAACGCAAGTAGGGGATTTGGGTGAAACAAACACAACGCCATGACGCGATTATCGAGTTAGTTCGCCAGCAGGGTTATGTCAGCACCGAAGAACTGGTCGATCATTTCGCGGTCAGCCCGCAAACCATCCGGCGCGATCTCAATGACCTGGCCGAGCAGAATAAAATCCACCGCCATCATGGCGGTGCGGCGCTGCCATCGAGTTCGGTCAATGCAGCCTATAACGACCGTAAAGTGATGTGGTCAGAAGCGAAAGCGCGTATTGCTCAACGCGTCGCGGGGCAGATCCCGGACGGTTCAACGCTGTTTATCGATATCGGCACCACGCCGGAAGCGGTAGCGTACGCACTGCTCAATCATAAAGATCTGCGGATTGTAACCAACAACCTGAACGTGGCGACGCTGTTCAGTGCCAAAGACGATTGCCGCCTGTTCCTCGCCGGTGGCGAAGTCCGCGCCCGCGATGGCGGGGTGATGGGTGAAGCGACGCTCGATTTTATCTCTCAGTTCCGCCTCGATTACGGCATTCTCGGCATCAGCGGCATTGATATGGACGGCTCATTGCTCGAATTCGACTATCACGAAGCGCGAACCAAGCGTGCGATTATCGAAAACTCCCGCTGCGTAATGCTGGTGACTGACCATTCCAAGTTTGGCCGTAACGCAATGGTTAACCTAGGTAAAATGGATTTGATTCACTATCTGTTTACCGACAAACAGCCGCCGGAGAGCGTGAAGCAAATCATCGATAAGTACGACGTTCACCTCGAGCTTTGCTGATTTCCGGCTCTTTCAGGGAGCGTCGCCCTGGCGCTCCTGCTTTATCTCCCTTCCCTGCTTCTGCTTAAAACGAACAATTTCGAAAAATTCCACGCGTTGTTGCGTTCGGTTTTGTCCCCGGCTCACCGTTTTGCTCGTTACTGACACAAAAATGTTACCTCCATCACGCATAATTGTTTTTATTTGGTTAACTCTTGGCTTGTTTGTCGAATCTCGATTACAATCGTGAGCGAAAACGAACATAAAAGAGCTATTGCGAACATCTGGAGGAAGATGACGTGGAAACCAAAGACTTGATCGTAATTGGTGGCGGTATTAATGGTACCGGCATCGCAGTAGATGCAGCTGGCCGCGGGCTGTCTGTTCTGCTGCTTGAAGCGCAAGACTTGGCCTGCGCGACCTCTTCGGCCAGTTCTAAACTGATCCACGGTGGCCTGCGTTACCTGGAACACTACGAATTCCGTCTGGTCAGCGAAGCGCTGGCTGAACGTGAAGTGCTGTTAAAAATGGCACCGCATATTGCCTTCCCGATGCGTTTCCGTTTACCGCATCAGCCGCATTTGCGTCCGGCCTGGATGATCCGCGCCGGTCTGTTCCTGTACGACCACCTGGGTAAACGTACCAGCCTGCCCGCCAGTAAAGGCCTGAAATTCGGCAGCGAATCGGTGCTGAAACCAGAACTGACCAAAGGTTTTGAATACTCAGACTGCTGGGTTGACGATGCGCGCTTAGTCGTCGTCAACGCGCAGGAAGTGGAAGAACGCGGCGGCGAAGTGCGTACCCGCACCCGCGTGACCCGTGCATGGCGTGAAGACGGTTTGTGGATGGTGGAAGCCGAAGATATCGATACCGGCAAAACCTTCACCTGGCGCGCCAAAGGGCTGGTGAATGCGACCGGTCCATGGGTCAAACATTTCTTCGACGACGGCCTGAAACTGAAGTCGCCTTACGGCATCCGTCTGATCAAAGGCAGCCATATTGTGGTGCCACGCGCGCACAATCAGCCGCAGGCGTACATTCTGCAAAACGAAGACCACCGTATTGTGTTCGTGATCCCGTGGATGGATGAGTTCTCGATCATCGGTACCACCGACGTGGAATATCACGGTGATCCGAAAGACGTGAAAATCGATGACAAAGAAGTCGGTTATCTGCTGAAAGTGTATAACGACCACTTTAAAAAGCAGCTGACCACGGAAGATATCGTCTGGACTTACTCCGGTGTACGTCCGCTGTGCGACGATGAGTCAGATTCTCCGCAGGCGGTAACCCGAGATTACACGCTGGATGTTCACGATCAGGATGGCAAAGCGCCGTTGCTTTCGGTGTTTGGCGGTAAGCTGACCACCTACCGTAAACTGGCCGAGCACGCGCTGGAAAAACTGGTGAAGTATTATCCGAAAGCCGGCCCGGCCTGGACGAAAACGGCCGTTCTGCCTGGTGGGAAGCTGAATGGTGACCGCGATACGTACAGCGCGAATCTGCGCAGCCGCTTTAAATGGTTGCCGGAATCACTGGCCCGCCGTTATGCGCGCACCTACGGCAGCCAGACGGAACTGTTCCTGAATGACGCAACCGGCATCGAATCGCTGGGCGAAGATTTCGGTCACGGTTTATATGAAGCCGAGTTGCGTTATCTGGTTGAAAAAGAGTGGGTTTCACAGCTTGATGATGCCATCTGGCGTCGTACTAAACTCGGCATGTGGCTGGATAAAGCGCAGCAACAGCGCGTCGCCGAATGGCTGGAAACGCACAAACAGCAGAAGAAACATTTGTCACTGGCGTCCTGATTTAGTTAGCTCCTCCCCCTGCGAAGGGGGAGGAGCCGAAAATCCTACCTTTATTCCCGCTCTACAATTTCACCGGTTTTATATTCCAGATCTCATCCGCGTATTCCTGAATCGTGCGGTCAGACGAGAAATAGCCCATGTTGGCGATGTTGTGCAGCGTGCGCCGCGTCCACTCTTCCGGCAGTTTATACAGCTCATCGACTTTATCCTGCGTATCGACATAACTGCGGTAATCCGCCAGCACCTGATAATGATCGCCGAGATTGACCAGCGTATCGAACAGATTGGTGTAGCGCTTCGGTTCGGTCGGGCTGAAGACGCCGGTCGCGATTTGCGTCAGTACCTGATGCAGCTCGGCGTCCTGTTCAAAGTAGGTATGCGGGTTGTAGCCTTTTTGTCGCAGTTCTTCGACTTGTGGTGTGGTATTGCCGAAGATGAAGATATTTTCCTCTCCAACGTGTTCGAGCATTTCGACGTTCGCGCCGTCCAGCGTACCAATCGTCAGCGCACCGTTTAACGCGAATTTCATGTTACTGGTTCCCGATGCTTCGGTACCCGCCAGCGAGATCTGCTCGGAAAGATCGGCCGCCGGAATGATCAGCTGCGCCAGACTGACGCTGTAGTTAGGAATAAACACGATCTTCAGTTTATTGCCGACACGCGGATCGTTGTTGATCACTGACGCGACATCGTTGATCAGCCGGATAATCTGCTTCGCCGCGTAATACGCCGACGCCGCTTTACCGGCAAAAATCACCGTGCGTGGTACCCAGTCAGCGTCCGGTTCTTCGAGAATTCGGTTGTAACGCGTGATGACGTGCAGCACGTTCATCAGCTGACGTTTGTATTCGTGGATACGTTTGATCTGCACGTCAAACAGACTTTTCGGATCCACCACAATATTCAGTTTCTGGGCGATAAAGAGCGCCAGTTTTTTCTTATTATCCAGCTTGGCCTTGCGGATCGCCTGAAGGAAACTCAGGTAATCCAGATTTTGCTTCAGCTCCGCCAGCTGGCTGAGATCAGAGCGCCAGGTCTGGCCGATAGCGTCATCGAGCACCGCAGAAAGCGGTTTGTTGGCCAGCGCCAGCCAGCGGCGTGGCGTAACCCCGTTAGTTTTATTGCAGAAACGGTCAGGATAAATGTGCGCAAAGTCCGCAAACAACGACTGCACCATCAGGTCGGAATGCAGCGCAGAAACGCCGTTCACTTTATGGCTGGCAATCACTGCCAGCCACGCCATCCGGACTTTACGGCCGTTACCTTCATCGATAATAGAAACGCGGGACAGCAGACCGTTATCGTTGGGGATCTGTTCCGCGACTTCTTTAAGGAAGTGATCGTTAATCTGGAAAATAATCTCAAGATGACGCGGCAGGATCTTGCCGATCATATCCACCGGCCAGGTTTCCAGCGCTTCGCTCATCAGCGTGTGGTTGGTGTACGAAAACACCCGACACACGGTTTCCCACGCGTCTTTCCACTCGAATTTATGCTCGTCAATCAGCAACCGCATCAGCTCAGGAATCGACAGCACCGGGTGCGTGTCGTTGAGGTGAATGGCAATTTTGTCGGCCAGATTATCGTAAGTATGGTGCGTGGTGTAATGGCGGTTGAGGATGTCCTGCACGGTCGCCGACACCAGGAAATATTCCTGGCGCAGACGCAGTTCGCGCCCTGAATAGGTCGAGTCATCGGGATACAGAACCCGCGATACGTTCTCGGAATGGTTTTTATCTTCCACTGCCGCAAAGTAATCACCCTGGTTAAATTTACCCAGATTGATTTCGTTACTGGCCTGCGCACCCCACAACCGGAGCGTGTTGGTGGCGTCGGTATCGTAGCCGGGAATCACCTGATCGTAGGCGCAGGCAATAACTTCTTCGGTTTCCAGCCAGCGGGTTTTCACGCCCTCATGCTGCACGCGACCACCAAAACGCACTTTATAACGGGTGTTGTAGCGCTGGAACTCCCACGGATTACCGTATTCCAGCCAGTAATCCGGTGATTCTTTTTGCTCCCCGTTTACGATGTTTTGCGCGAACATTCCGTATTCATAACGGATGCCGTAACCGCGCCCCGGCAATGCCAGCGTAGCCAGCGAATCGAGGAAACACGCTGCAAGACGCCCCAGACCGCCGTTGCCCAAACCGGGGTCATTCTCTTCGCCGATCAGTTCTTCGAGGTCAAAACCCATTTCATCGAGCGCACTTTTGAGATCGTCATAAATACCCATCGCCAGCAGCGCGTTAGAGAGAGTCCGTCCAATCAAAAACTCCATCGACAGATAATAAACCTGCCGTACGTCCTGTGAGGTTTGCGCCCGGTTGGAGCGCAGCCAGCGTTCCACCATACGATCGCGCACCGCAAACAAGGTGGCATTCAGCCAGTCATGTTGCGTCGCAATGGACGGATCTTTGCCGATGATAAACATCAATTTATAGGCAATAGAATGTTTCAGCGCTTCGACACTGACTGTCGGCGAGTTGTAATTAAACGGTGAAGTCATAACGTTACATTCCCGATCTGGTTAGCTATGTTCAGGGTTCAGGACAACAGACGGTTGTACAGCGTGAGATACTCCTGCGCTGCCACCTTCCAGCCGAAATCAATACCCATGGCGTGTTGCTGGACGTGTCGCCAGTGCTTAGGACGGCTCCACAAAACAAAGGCCCGGCGGATCGCATTTCCCAGCGATTTCCCCGTTGCTTCTTCAAAGACAAAACCACTGGCTGTTCCGTCGGCCAGATTTTCCAGCGCACAATCCACGACCGTATCCGCCAGCCCGCCTGTCCGGCGCACCAGCGGCAACGTGCCGTATTTCAGTCCGTAAAGTTGGGTTAATCCGCACGGCTCAAACCGGCTCGGCACCATGATGACGTCGGCACCGCCGATAATGCGGTGGGAAAAGGCTTCGTGATAACCGAGCTGCACGCCGACCTGCCCCGGATTATCCGCCGCGGCGGCCAGAAACGCCTGTTGCAATACGGCATCGCCTGCGCCCAGCAGCGCAAGCTGGCCGCCACGTTCGAGTAAATCGGGCAACGCTTCCAGCACCAGATCCAGCCCTTTCTGACTGGTCAGACGGCTGACGACGGCAAAAACCAGCCGCGAATCATCCACATCCAAACCCATCGCCCGTTGCAGATAGGCTTTATTAATGGCTTTGGAACGTAAATCATCGGCGTCATAACGGGCAGAAAGCAGCACGTCATCGCGCGGCTGCCAGATAGCTTCATCAACGCCGTTGAGAATACCGGTCAGACGCCCCTGTATTTCGAGTTCCTGCAACAGGGATTCCATGCCGTAACCAAATTCCGGACGCGTGATTTCTTTGGCGTACGTCGGGCTGACGGTCGTCACGTGATCGGAGTAATACAGCCCGGCTTTCAGGTAAGAAATCTGGCCGTAAAACTCCAGCCCGTGCATCTGGAAGAATTCACGCGGGAGGTAAAGCTCATCGATATGATGCGCGCCAAACAGCCCCTGGAATGCCAGGTTATGTACGGTGAAAACGGTGCGCACCGGCGCGTTGCGGGCGCGGATATACGCCGACGCCAGCCCGGCGTGCCAGTCGTGAGAATGCACAATATTCGGCTGCCAGTGCGGGTCAAAACCCAGCGCCAGTTCGCACGCCATCCAGCTCAGCAAGGCAAAACGCAGATGGTTATCCGGATAAGCGAAAGATGATTGATCGTGATAAGGGCTGCCGGGTCGGTCGTACAAACCGGGCACATCAATGATGTAAATGCCCACGCCGTCAAAGTAGCCCAGTGAAAGGGTGACATGCCCGGCGAAGGTCGCCAGCGTGCCGATGACCTTCGTTTCCCCCAGCCCTTTTTTGATATCGGGGAAAGCCGGAATGAGCACGCGGACGTCAGCGCCTTCCGCAATCTGAGCGGCGGGCAATGCCCCCGCAACATCCGCAAGGCCGCCCGTTTTTAACAGCGGAAACAGCTCGGAACAAACATGTAAAACCTGCATTCGCGCTCCTGATTATCCCGGTCATCCCGGCCTTCACCGGGATGACGAAAAATACTGCTCTCTAACGTGTCTTTATAGTTTCGCCAGCATCGCGCGCGTCACCAGTACAACGCCATCTTCCGAACGGTAAAAACGACGGCTGTCTTCATCGGCATTCTCACCAATCACCATGCCTTCCGGGATCTGGCAGGCGCGGTCAATCACACATTTGCGTAAACGGCAGGAACGACCCACATTCACATCCGGCAAAATAATCGTCGAATCAATATTGCAGAAAGAGTTGATGCGCACCCGCGGGAACAGCACGGAATGCACCACCACCGAGCCTGAAACAATCACGCCACCGGCCACCAGCGAGTTCATGGTCATACCGTGACTGCCCGACCGGTCTTGCACAAATTTGGCGGGCGGCAGCGGTTCCATGTGTGTACGGATGGGCCAGTTGCGGTCATACATATCCAGTTCCGGCGTCACCGATGCCAGATCCAGATTCGCGCGCCAGTAGGCGTCGAGCGTCCCCACATCCCGCCAGTACGGCGGCAATTCGTCGTTTTGCGTCACACAGGACAGGCCAAACGGATGCGCGCGCGCTACCCCCTGACGGGTCAGTTTCGGGATCAGATCTTTGCCGAAATCATGGCTGGATTCTTCACTCGCCATGTCTTCTTCGAGCATGCGGAAAAGATAGTCTGCATTAAAAATGTAGATGCCCATGCTCGCCAGCGCCATGTCCGGATTGCCCGGCATCGGCGGCGGATCTTTAGGTTTTTCGACGAAACTGGTGATCTGATAATCCTCCGTCACGCCCATCACGCCAAATTCACTGGCTTCAGAAATCGGCACTTCGAGGCAGGCGACGGTACATTCTCCGCCCTTCTGTACGTGGTCGATGAGCATCCGCGAGTAGTCCATTTTATAGATATGATCCCCGGCCAGGATCACGACAAACTCGGCGTTATAGCGACGGATGATATCCAGATTCTGATACACCGCATCGGCGGTGCCTTTGTACCAGTGTTCGGTGCTGTGGCGTTGCTGCGCCGGGAGTAAATCCACAAACTCGTTCATTTCTTCATTGAGGAAAGACCAGCCTCGCTGGATGTGCTGAACCAGCGTATGTGACTGATATTGTGTGATCACGCCGATGCGGCGGATCCCTGAATTCAGGCAATTCGACAGGGCAAAATCAATGATGCGGAATTTCCCGCCAAAGTGGACGGCGGGCTTTGCCCGGGTAGAGGTCAAATCTTTCAGTCTTGAACCCCGCCCCCCGGCCAGAATCAACGCCACGGATTTCAGCGGCAATTGTCGCGCCAGCATGACCGGGTCCCGATTATCTAATGTCGCCATATCTGACTCCTTCGTTTTTATAGTTACCGGCTCTGTGGAGTAAAATCTTGTAGGACACAGAGGGTTTTTGCTGCTGCCCGCCATTGCGAGCCTTCCGTGACGCGCCGGGGTTCCTCATCAAAAAGCACGCTGTTAAACGGCGCAACCGGCTGCCAGTTCCCCGGCGGCAGATGCAGTTCAACCTCATGCAGTGAGGCATTCACGATCAACAACCAGCGCCGCGACAGGCAGATTTGCAGCCATTGCTGCGGCCCCTGCTCCCAGTCGCCGGTACTCATCGGTTGCCCCTGTTGATTCAGCCATTGCACATCTTCGCTGCCTTCCTGCCACCAGCGGTTTTGCGTCAGTGCCGGGATTTTCCGGCGCAACGCAATCAGCGCAGAGGTATAGGCCATCAGGCTTTCATCGGCGTTTTCCCAGTCGAGCCAGGTCAGCGGATTGTCCTGGCAATAGGCGTTGTTGTTTCCCTGCTGGCTGTTGCCCTGCTCGTCACCGGCCAGCAACATCGGCGTGCCCTGTGACATAAACAGCGTCGCCAGCAATGCCCGCTGGCTGAGACGGCGTTGTCGCAATACGCCGGCAGATGCCTCCAGCCCTTCCTCGCCGTGGTTTTGGCTGAAATTTTCGTTATGGCCGTCGCGGTTTTCCTCCCCGTTAGCCTGGTTATGTTTCTGGTTAAAACTCACTAAATCGCGCAGCGTAAAACCGTCGTGCGCGGTCAGCATGTTGATGCTGGCGTAAGGTTCGCGCTGCGCGGGATTGAATGTGTCCGCCGACGCCGCGATACGCCCGGCAAACTGCCCGATGGAGATATCGCCGTGCAGCCAGAACTGGCGCATTTCATCGCGCCAGATGTCGCTCCATTCGGCGAAAGGTGCCGGGAACTTCCCGAGCTGATAGCCGCCGGTGCCGATGTCCCAGGGCTCAGCAATCAGTTTGATGTTTGAAAGGACAGCATCCTGCTTAATCGCCTCGAAAAGCGGCGATTGCGCGGTGAACTCCGGCGTTCTGCCGAGAAGTGTCGCCAGATCAAAACGGAAACCGTCAACGTGACATTCGCGTACCCAGTAATGCAGGCAATCGAGCGTCCAGGCGATCACTTCGTCATTTGTCAGGCGCATCGCGTTGCCGCAGCCGGTCATGTTGTTGTCCGAGCCATCGTCGTTGAGCCAGTACCAGCTGGCATTGTCGATTCCGCGAAACGAAATAAACGGCCCGTCGATATCCAGCTCCGCACTGTGGTTGAATACCACGTCGAGGATCACTTCTATGCCCGCCTGATGCAGCGCTTTCACCGCGGATTTGAATTCGCTCAGCGCCGACACGCCGCCCAGCCCGCTGGCATAACTTTGTTCAACCGCACAAGGCGCCAGCACGTTATAGCCCCAGTAATTGCTCAGGCCGAGACGTTGCAGACGCGGTTCGTCGGCATGATGCTGAACCGGCAATAACTCAATGGCCGTGACACCCAGATGCTGCAAATATTCGAGCATGACCGGATGCGCCAGCCCGGCGTAAGTACCGCGGATGGCTGCCGGAATACGCGGATGCTGGCGCGTCAGCCCGCGCACATGCGCTTCGTAAATCACAGTTTCGCCCCACGGCGTGGCGGGCGGTTTGTCGTCTTCCCAGTCAAACTTACCGGCGACGACCACCGATTTCGGTGCCACCACGGCGCTGTCCTTGTCGTCCGGCGCATCGGTGCCCCCGGTGAACCGCGCGTTATCTAGAAGGACACCGTCAATCGCCCGCGCGCTGGGGTCAATCAGCACTTTTTTCGGGTTAAAGCGGTGGCCGTTTTGCGGGTCAAAAGGCCCGTAAACGCGGTAACCGTAACGCAGCCCGGCTTTCGCTTCGGGCAAAAAACCGTGCCACAAATTGCCGGTCCGGCCCGGTAAAGGCAGATGCTGCTCGCTGCCGGTCTCATCAAAAAGACATAACTCCACTTTTTCCGCATGCGCGGAGTACAGGCAAAAATTCACGCCGTTATCTCTGAGATGTGCGCCAAATGGCGCGGCCTGACCGGTTTCGAGCTGTTTCATTACGCCTCTTCTCTTCGCAAATAGACGGTCGCCAGCGGCGGAATGGTGATGCTGATCGAATGCTCACGCTGATGATGGCCGATGTTTTCACTGTAAACGTCACCGCAGTTCCCGACGTTGCTGCCACGGTAGAAGTGCGAATCAGTATTGAGAATTTCGTGATAACGCCCCGGACGGGTGATCCCAATCCGGTAGTGTTCGCGCGGCACCGGCGTAAAGTTGCTGATAACAATCACTTCGCCGCCGTTTTCATCGCGGCGCGCAAAGGCAAAAATGGAGTTCTCATGGTCGTCAACCACCAGCCATTCGAAGCCGCGCGGGTTGTAATCGAGCTCATACAGCGGCGCGTTGGCCTGATAGGTCAGATTTAAATCACGCACCAGATGCTGAACGCCGCTGTGCCAGCCGGCCGGGTCATCCAGCAGATGCCAGTCGAGGCTGGCGTCGAAATTCCACTCGCGCCCCTGTGCAAATTCACCGCCCATGAACAGCAATTTTTTGCCCGGATGCGCCCACATGAAACCGTAATACGCGCGCAGGTTGGCGAACTTTTGCCAGGTATCGCCGGGCATTCTGTCGAGCAGGGATTTTTTGCCATGAACCACTTCGTCATGCGAAAGCGGCAGAATGAAATTCTCGCTGTAGGCGTAAAGCACGCCGAACGTCATGAGATTGTGGTGGTATTTGCGGTGAACCGGATCCAGCTGCATGTACTGGAGCGAATCGTGCATCCAGCCCAGATTCCATTTGTAATGGAAGCCCAGCCCGTTGGCATCCGGCGGCATGGTGACGCCGGGATAATCCGTCGATTCTTCCGCTAACGTCACCGCGCCACCCAGTTCGCGCCCGATGGTCTGGTTGGTATATTTCAGGAAGGCAATCGCCTCGAGATTTTCGCGGCCACCGTAATAGTTCGGGATCCACTCTCCGGCTTTGCGGCTGTAATCACGGTAAATCATGGAGGCCACGGCATCAACGCGAAGGCCGTCAATGCCAAAGCGCTCAATCCAGTAAAAACCATTCCCCGCCAGATAGTTACGTACTTCGTGGCGGCCATAGTTATAAATCAGCGTATTCCAGTCCTGATGATAACCTTCGCGCGGGTCGGCATATTCATACAGCGCGGTGCCGTCGAACTGCGCCAGTCCGTAGGCATCGCTTGGGAAATGCCCCGGCACCCAGTCGAGGATCACGTTCAGACCAGCGTCGTGCGCGGCATCAACGAAGGCTTTGAAATCCATCGGCGTGCCGAAACGACGGGTCGGCGCGTACATGCCCAGCGGCTGATAACCCCAGCTGCCGTCAAACGGATGTTCGTTAACCGGCATTAGCTCAATGTGCGTAAAGCCCATCCATTTGGCGTAAGACACCAGCTGTTCCGCCAGCTCGCCGTAGCTCAGCCAGAAGTTATCGTCGGTATGACGTCGCCACGAACCCAGATGAACTTCGTACACCGAAACCGGCTGATTCAGCGCGTTGGCTTTCTTTCTGGTTTCTGAAAACGGTACGACGTCCGGGAGTTTTCGCACGCAGGACGCGGTGTCCGGGCGCATCTGGGCTTCAAATGCGTAAGGATCGGCGCGCAGGGTAATATTGCCGCGACAGTCGATAATTTCGAATTTATACAGCTGACCTTCGTGAACGGCCGGAATAAACAGCTCCCAGATGCCGTTTTCACGACGCTGACGCATCGGATGGCGGCGACCGTCCCAGAAATTGAATTCACCGACCACCGAAACGCGTGTCGCGTTCGGTGCCCAGACGGCAAAACTGACGCCATCGACATCGTCGAGCGTTTGCGGATGCGCGCCAAGTTTTTCGTATGGCCGCAGATGTGTCCCTTCCGCCAGCAGCCAGATATCCAGTTCCTGCAACAACGTGCCGAAGCGGTATGGGTCGTCAATAACATGGAGATTCTCGCCCCAGCGCACTTCCAGCTTGTAACGGAAGGCATTTTTACGGCGGGGAATAAGGCCGACAAAAAAACCGCGATCGTCATAACGACGCAGTTCTGCGACCTGTTTACCTTTTTCTACATCAATGACCCAGACCTGATCGGCATCCGGCAACAGCGCACGAACTTCCAGCCCGGCGCTTACGGAATGCATTCCCAAAAGAGAAAAAGGATCAGCGTAATGGCCAGATATAATTTGATTAATGACGTGCTGATCGGGAAGTACAGACATGAATTTCGTCCTATGATTAATTAAATCAATAAATCCAATAAAATCATTCAGGTATTCAATACGAAACGTGATCCCAGTTTGCTCCCCTTTTTCCTGTCACTTTGTGATCTGGCGTGATTTCGTTTTGCCATAAAATGCGCGTTGGCGCTTATGTTCACAATTTCCAAATAAGTTTCTGTTTCAGCTTCTCAAAGAGGCAGAGCTCTTCTACTAAGCATAGACAAAGGTTCGGTAAATCAGTGGACAGAAGCCGATGAATTTTTCGCAAAATGAAATTCAGAGGGTTGCGCTGGGAAAATGCGGTTTAACGGTGAAGTGATTGAAGACAGAAATAAAAACGGGACACCGTGCTGGTGTCCCGTTGGGACGAAATCAGGGTAACTATGCCGTTACAGCAAGATGCGCAGCATGCGGCGAAGTGGCTCTGCCGCGCCCCACAGCAACTGGTCACCGACGGTGAACGCAGACAGATATTGCGGGCCCATATTCAGTTTACGCAGACGACCCACCGGCGTATTCATAGTGCCCGTCACTGCCGCTGGCGTCAGTTCACGCATCGACAATTCACGATCATTCGGGATGACACGAACCCAGTCGTTATGCGACGCCAGCATTTGTTCGATTTCTGGAATCGACACGTCTTTTTTGAGTTTCAGCGTGAACGCCTGGCTATGGCAACGCAGCGCACCGATGCGGACGCACAGGCCATCCACCGGAATGATGCTGGACGTGCCGAGAATTTTGTTGGTTTCCGCCTGGCCTTTCCACTCTTCTTTGGTCTGGCCGTTATCGAGCTGTTTGTCGATCCATGGGATCAGACCGCCCGCCAGCGGAACACCAAAGTTGTCAGTCGGCAGCGTGCCACTGCGGGTCAGCGCCGTCACTTTACGTTCGATATCCAGAATGGCAGAAGCCGGGTTTTCCAGTTCTTTCGCGACGCTATTATGCAGCATGCCCATTTGGGTCAGCAGCTCGCGCATGTGCCGCGCACCGCCGCCGGAAGCGGCCTGATAGGTGGCAACCGACGCCCACTCAATCAGGTCATTGGCAAACAAACCGCCAAGGGACATCAGCATCAGGCTGACGGTACAGTTACCGCCCACAAAGGTTTTGATGCCTTTGTCGATACCCTGATGGATCACCGCGCTGTTGACCGGGTCGAGGATGATTATCGCGTCATCTTCCATTCTCAGAGAGGATGCTGCGTCAATCCAGTAGCCAGACCAACCGATTTCACGCAGCTTCGGGTAGATTTCATTGGTATAATCGCCGCCCTGACAGGTGATGATAATGTCCAGCGCACTCAGTGCGTCCAGATCATAGGCATCCTGCAAGGTACCAGACTGCCCCGTGAAAGAAGGCGCGGCCTGACCGTGCTGAGAGGTGGAGAAGAATACCGGACGGATAGCGTCGAAATCGCGTTCTTCAATCATGCGTTGCATGAGTACAGAACCGACCATTCCACGCCAGCCAACGAAACCTACATTTTTCATAATATCTGTCCTGCCCTGAGGGTGATAACGGCTTAAAAAGCTTAACGCGCGTTTTGCACTACGTTGGCGCCTTTTTATGATGCGCCATGCTCTGTTAACGCGCTGGTCTACCACCTTACAAAATGTACTAAAAGTGGCAAGTGAATTTAATCAATAGTGCCGCCATTAATAGCAGCACAACTTATAACAAGCATTTTTAACCCGAATTTCATCATTCTGAGGTAGTCATGACCGAAATGATTTCAGCAACCATTTTGCTGTTTTTAATTATGGATCCGCTGGGCAACTTACCGATTTTTATGTCGGTGTTAAAACATCTTGATCCGAAACGCCGCCGCGTGGTGCTGATCCGCGAAATGCTGATTGCCCTGATCCTGATGCTGATTTTCCTGTTCGCAGGGGAAAAAATTCTGTCGTTCCTGAATTTGCGCACTGAAACCGTGTCGATTTCCGGCGGCATCATCCTGTTCCTGATTGCCATCAAGATGATTTTCCCGTCGGAAGAAAAAAGCAGCAGCGGTTTACCCGCCGGTGAGGAACCGTTCCTCGTACCGATGGCCATTCCGCTGGTCGCCGGTCCGTCAATTCTCGCCACGCTGATGTTGCTTTCGCATCAGTACCCGAATCAGATGAGCCACTTAACGCTGGCGTTATTTATCGCCTGGGGCATGTCGATGGCTATCCTGCTACTGTCGAACGTTTTCCTGAAACTGCTCGGCGACAAAGGCGTCAGCGCCCTTGAACGTCTGATGGGCCTGATCCTGGTGATGCTTTCGACGCAGATGTTCCTGGATGGGATCAGAGCGTATTTGAAGATTTAGCGGACAGTCGTGACAAAAAGGCGAGCCACACGGCTCGCCTTTTTCGTTTCTGACGAGAAAAACCTCGCGTTGAACTCTTACCCTGTGAGAGTATTATCCGGCCATCTTGAGTCATGGAATGAGTCATATGGAATATCTGGAGTTTATCGAAACCCCGACTTTTAGCCGCAAATGCAAAGAGCTGCTGACTGAGGAGGAATATCGCCAGTTTCAGGTATACCTCACGCATTATCCCGATGCAGGGGCTTTGATCGTCGGGACGGGCGGTTGCAGAAAAGTCCGCTGGGGTAACCATCGTCGGGGGAAAAGTGCAGGTGTGCGGGCGATTTATTATTACCTGTGCGCTGATGGTCAGATTTACATGCTGCTGGTTTATCCCAAGAGTGAGAAAGATTCTCTGACGGAAAGCGAAAAATCGATTTTGAAAAACATTGTACGAAGTCTGTCGTGACACAGGAGATAGACCATGACGAAAGAATTCTTTGAAGAATTGCGACAATCCGCTGAAGAAATGGTCGCGATCCGTAAAGGTGAGATGGCACCTGCGCATATCACGCGTATTTCCATGCCTGAAGTAAAACAAATTCGCACAAAAGCAGGTGTTAAACAGGATGAGTTCGCCCGGCTGCTTGGTGTTTCTCCCTCGCTGGTGCAGGCATGGGAACAACAAAAGCGTTTGCCAAATGGCGCAGCATTGAAGCTGTTGAAAATGCTGGAACTGAATCCGCAAATTATCCAGACGCTTAAAACAA
>NZ_JAFMOZ010000077.1:0-19993 GCF_019049615.1 Rahnella sp. BCC 1045
AATCACGCAATAAATCATTAAAAATCAATTAATTAATTATATATTAAGCAAAATGCACGCATCAGATAATTAGGCATACAACAATAAACACAGCGCCCTTAAAATTGTCATTAAATGTCAACCTGCGCTGACGTAAATTAGACACGCACAATACATAAAAATACGCCACCAGAAACACAACCATGAATATTCATGAGAAACATTGAGACTTGTCTCAGAATTTTGGTGTGTTAGGGTATAAAGCGTTCACTATTTTGTAACAGGCAAAAAACTATACGTTTCAACAGAAAAATTAGACATCAAGCCGATACGGCTATTTATATCCAAGGAATGCATATTGCATGGCAATTAAAATCGAAGTAAAAAATCTTTATAAGGTGTTTGGCGAGAACCCGGAACGCGCTTTCAAGATGATTGACGCTGGCAAGGGTAAAGAAGAAATTTTCGAGAAAACCGGTCTGTCACTTGGCGTTAAAGATGCCAGTCTGGCCATTGAAGAAGGCGAGATTTTCGTCATCATGGGGTTATCCGGTTCCGGTAAATCCACCATGGTACGCCTTCTCAATCGTCTGATAGAGCCCACCCGCGGCGAAGTGCTGATTGACGGCGAAGACATCGCCAAAATCTCAGAATCAAAATTACGCCAGGTGCGTCGCAGTAAAATCAGTATGGTGTTTCAGTCATTTGCGCTGATGCCCCACCTGACCGTGCTGAATAATACGGCGTTTGGTATGGAGCTGGCCGGTGTGCCGGTGGAAGAGCGAAATGCCAAAGCGCTGGATGCGCTGCGTCAGGTCGGGCTGGAAAACTATGCTAATTCTTATCCGGATGAATTGTCCGGGGGGATGCGTCAGCGTGTCGGCTTAGCCCGTGCGATGGCCAATAACCCTGACATTTTGCTGATGGATGAAGCCTTCTCGGCGCTCGATCCGTTAATCCGTACCGAAATGCAGGATGAGCTGGTGAAGCTGCAAGCGCAGCATCAGCGCACCATCGTGTTTATTTCCCATGACCTCGACGAAGCCATGCGCATCGGCGACCGCATTGCGATTATGCAGGGCGGCGAAGTGGTTCAGGTCGGTACGCCGGAAGATATCCTCAATAATCCGGCCAATGACTATGTCCGCACCTTCTTCCGTGGCGTCGATATCAGTCAGGTCTTCAGTGCCAAAGACATCGCCCGCCGTCGTGGCGCGCTTATTCGTAAAACCCCCGGTTTTGGTCCACGTGCCGCACTCAAGCTGCTCGAAGACGAAGACCGCGAATATGGTTATGTGCTGGAGCGCGGACAGAAATTCATCGGCGTCGTGTCGATTGAATCCCTGAAAACCGCGCTGAAAGCCAATCAGCCGCTGGAAAGTGCCCTGCTGGAATCTCCGGCACCGGTGCAGGCAGATATGCCGCTCAGCGAACTGATTTCTCATGTGGCCGCCGCGCCTTGCGCAGTACCGGTGATCAATGAGGACAATAACTATATCGGCATTATTTCCAAAGCCATGCTGCTTCAGGCTCTGGATAAAGAAGGGGGTAACGAATGAGCAACTCAACCATAAACAATACAGTTTTTCAGCACGCGCAGGCGGCTCAGACTCAGCCACTGGATGCATCCGTTGATCCGTGGAGTGCCGATAACGCCAGCGGTGGCATTGCGCCGCAGCCTGACGCAGCAGCCAGTTCCGCACCTGCCGATGCCGGTGGCGATCCGTGGGGCGGTGGCAGCGATGCCGCAACCAGCGCACCTGACACCACACACCACGCCGCCGCACAGGCCAACGACTGGCTGAGCGTCGCACCTGAACAGCATCAGCATTTCAATATTCTGGATCCGTTTCACAGCACGCTGATCCCGCTCGACCACTGGGTAACCAACGGGATCGACTGGCTGGTTGGCAACTTCCGTCCGGTATTCCAGGGGATCCGCGTGCCGGTCGATTTCGTGCTGAGCGGTTTTCAAAGCGGGCTGGAATCATTACCAGCACCCATTGCGATTCTGATTTTCGCCCTGCTCGCCTGGCAGATGGCGGGTTTAGGCATGGGTGCTGCTACGCTGGTTTCTCTGGTTCTGATCGGCGCAATCGGCGCGTGGTCACAGGCCATGGTGACGCTGGCGCTGGTTCTGACCTCGCTGTTCTTCTGTATTCTGATCGGTTTGCCGATGGGGATATGGCTGGCGCGCAGTCAGCGGGCGGCAAAAATTATCCGGCCTCTGCTCGATGCCATGCAGACGACACCGGCGTTCGTGTATCTGGTGCCGATCGTCATGTTGTTTGGTATCGGTAACGTGCCGGGCGTCGTGGTCACCATCATCTTCGCCCTGCCACCGGTCGTGCGTCTGACGATTCTGGGGATCAACCAGGTACCGGAAGATCTGATCGAAGCCGCGAAATCCTTCGGTTCCAGCCCGAGTCAGATGTTGTTTAAAGTTCAGCTTCCGCTGGCGATGCCGACCATCATGGCCGGTATTAATCAGACGCTGATGCTGGCGCTGTCGATGGTGGTTATCGCCTCGATGATCGCCGTCGGGGGGCTGGGTCAGATGGTACTGCGCGGGATTGGCCGTCTGGATATGGGCCTCGCGTCGGTCGGTGGTGCGGGTATCGTTATTCTCGCCATCATCCTCGACCGCCTGACACAGTCTATGGGCCGCGACAGCCGCAGCAAAGGCGGCCACCGCTGGTTCACCCGCGGACCGGTTGGTCTGGTGATGAAGCCTTTCGTCAAAAAAGCCTGATTCACACACTGCACTTTTCCCGGCGGTTCGCTGCCGGGAACTCTCAAAAGCTAAAACAACGCAGTCCACTCTTACGTATTCATAAGCCACAAACTTAATAAGAATAAGGGTTCACCATGCGCACAATTCAGAAAAAAGCACTCATCCTCGCATTATCCATTGCGACACCCGCCGCTTTCGCCGCTGATTTACCGGGCAAAGGCGTGGTCGTGAAACCTTTGCAAAGCACCATCGCAGAAGAGACTTTCCAGACGGAACTGGTTAACCGCGCCCTGCAAAAACTGGGCTACGACGTTCAGCAAACCGGTGAAGTGGATTACAACGTCGCGTACACCGCCATCGCCAGCGGCGATTCGACGTACATGGCGGTGAACTGGGAACCGCTGCAAAAAGACATGTACAACGCCGCCGGTGGCGATCAGAAATTTTACCGTCAGGGCACCTATATCAGCGGCGCGGCGCAGGGTTATCTGATCGACAAGAAAACAGCCGACAAATATCACATTCATGATTTGTCGCAGCTGAAAGATCCGAAGATAGCCAAACTGTTTGACGCCGACGGTGACGGCAAAGCCGATATGGCCGGCTGTAATCCGGGCTGGGTATGCGGCTCCGTCATCAATACGCAGATTAAAGCCTACGGCCTGAGCGACACCGTTACCCAGAACGAAGGCAACTATTCGGCGATTATTGCCGATACGCTGACCCGCTATAAATCCGGCAAACCGGTGCTGTATTTCACCTGGACACCTTACTGGGTGAGCAACGAGATGAAACCGGGCAAAGACGTGGTCTGGCTGACCGTGCCGTTCTCGGCCAATCCGGGCTCACTGAAAGACATGGATACCACGCTGCCGAACGGCAAAAACTACGGTTTCCCGGTCAACAACGAGCACATCGTGGCGAACAAAGCCTGGGCTGAGAAAAACCCGGCCGCCGCGAAACTGTTCGCCATCATGAAACTGCCGCTGGCGGATGTGAACGCGCAAAACCTGAAGATGCACGAAGGGGAATCCTCTTCTGATGATATCCAGCAGCACGTTGACGGCTGGATCAAAGCACATCAGGCCACGTTTGATGGCTGGATCAAAGAAGCGGCCGCCGCAGCCGCCACGAAATAACCGATGAAAATCTCAGAGGAATTTATGAAAAAGACAGGAATCTGGGCGGTTGCCGCCCTCACCACATTTGCCACAGCCACAACGTTCGCCGCCGATCTTCCGGGTAAAGGCGTCAGCGTGACACCGATTCAAAGCACCATCAGCGAAGAAACCTTCCAGACGGAACTGGTGAATAAGGCGCTGGAAAAACTGGGCTACGACGTTCAGCCGACCCGTGAAGTGGATTACAACGTCGGCTACACCACCATTGCCGCCGGTGACGCCACGTTTACCGCCGTGAACTGGTCACCGCTGCATGATGAAATGTACAAAGCCGCCGGTGGCGATAAAGTTTTCTATCGTGAAGGGACGTATGTGACCGGCGCAGCGCAGGGCTGGCTTATCGATAAGAAAACCGCCGAACAGTATCACATTACCAACATCGAACAGCTTAAAGATCCGAAACTCGCCAAGCTGTTTGATACCAACGGCGACGGCAAAGCCGATCTGACCGGTTGTACGCCGGGCTGGGGCTGTGAAGCCGCACTGAACGAACAGCTGAAAGCGTACGGTCTGGAAAAAACCGTGACACATAATCAGGGTAACTATTCCGCGATGATCGCCGACACCATTACGCGATACAAAGAAGGCAAACCAATTTTCTATTACACCTGGACGCCGTACTGGGTCAGCAATGTGCTGATCCCGGGCAAAGATGTGTTGTGGATGCAGGTGCCGTTCTCCGTCGTGCCGGGTGATAAAAACGCCGATACCACACTGCCAAACGGCAAGAACTACGGTTTCCCGGTGAGCACTATGCATATCGTGGCAAACAAAGCCTGGGCTGAGAAAAACCCGGCCGCCGCGAAGCTGTTTGCCATCATGAAATTACCGCTGAAAGACATCAATGCGCAGAATGCTGCGATGCACGCCGGTAAAAACTCGGATGCTGATATCGATGCACAGACCGACGGCTGGATTAAAGCCCACCAGGAAGAGTTCGATGGCTGGGTGAAAGAAGCTGCTGCGGCCGCGAAGTAACGCAGGAACAGACTCAGTAAAACCCGCGGGCGGAGAGAAATCTCCGCCCGTTTTTTTTTGGGGAGCGTATTGAAATAAGCGCTATTGCAAAACCCAATAGTTGCCATGAAAACTATTCATTGGTTTAATATTTTAACTCAAACGATAATCGTTTTTCGCATTCCCCTGCTTATTCAATAAGATCTGTTATCCCCATTATGAAAAAAACGACCACACATTCCTCCCTCAGCCCCGCGCTGATTATTCTGATGGCAGTCGCCACCGGGCTCGCCGTCGCCAGTAACTATTACCCGCAGCCGCTGCTGGAAACCATTGCGCGTGCGTTCAGCCTTTCCGTTAATCAGGCCGGTTTTATCGTCACCGTCGCTCAGCTGGGTTACGCCTGCGGCCTGATGTTTATCGTGCCGCTCGGCGATATGTTTGAACGTCGCGGGTTAATCGTGCTGATGACACTGCTTTCCGCCGCCGGATTGCTGATCACCGCGATGGCACCGACGCTGACTATCATGCTGGTGGGGACGGCGCTGACCGGGCTGTTCTCGGTGGTGGCGCAGATTCTGGTGCCGCTGGCGGCGACGCTGGCTGAACCGGAACGGCGCGGCAAAGTGGTCGGGCTGATTATGTCCGGCCTGTTGCTGGGTATTCTGCTGGCCCGGACGGTTGCCGGTGCACTGGCGACACTCGGCGGCTGGCGGACGGTGTACTGGGTTGCCAGTGCGCTGATGATTATCATGGCACTGGTGTTGTGGCGAAAACTGCCAAAACATCAGCAACATACGGATCTTAATTATCCGCAACTGCTTAAATCCATTTTCACCCTGTTTATCCACACGCCAGTTTTACGCACCCGCGCGCTGATCGGTATGTTCTGTTTTGCCAACTTCAGTATTCTGTGGACGTCAATGGCGTTCCTGCTGGCCGGTCCTGCGTATCACTATTCCGAAGGGGTGATTGGCTTGTTTGGTCTGGTCGGCGCAGCGGGCGCACTGGCGGCTACACGCGCCGGACATCTGGCCGACAAAGGCAAAGCGCATCTGACAACAACGGCGGGGCTGGTGCTGCTTTTACTGTCCTGGGCGGCGATTGCTTACGGTCAGCATTCGGTGATCTCCCTGATCGTCGGCATCATCGTTTTGGACCTTTCGGTTCAGGGCGTACACATCACCAATCAAAGTGTGATTTACAAATCGATGCCGGAAGCGCGTAACCGCCTGACAGCAGGCTACATGACAACGTACTTTATTGGCGGCGCGGTAGGGTCTCTGGTGTCGGCTTCGGCTTATCAAACGGCGGGCTGGTATGGGGTCTCGGTGGCAGGCACCATCATGTGCGTACTGAATTTACTGGTCTGGCTGAAAGGGTATAAACACAAGCTGGCCTGATAACGTACGAAATTACATCAGGAGGGAATCATCACCCCTCCTGATTAGCTTGCGAATAATCATATTAGAAATTTATTTGAACCAAAGGGTGTTAACAATACTTACAGTCTGGTAATGTTTACGCCATAAATTATTCGCCGGCATCCTCCCGGTTTTCACAATGTTTTAAATACCCATGCACAGCAACCCTGATCTCGAAGCGCCTGACCCCGTTCGCGTTTCCACTTTCGCACAAGGTATTACCGATAGCCTTCCTATCGTGATTGGTTATCTTCCTATCGCTTTTGCGTTCGGCCTCAGCGCCGTCAAACTCGGTTTCACGCCCGCTGAAAGTCTGCTGTTCTCCATACTTATCTATGCTGGCGCCAGTCAGTTTGTGATCACCGCGCTGCTCAGCGCAGGGATGTCTCTCTGGGTTTCTGCTCTGACCGTGATGGCCATGGACGTTCGCCATGTTCTCTACGGTCCTTCGCTGCGTAACCGTATTGCAGGAAAACTCAGCGGCAAAAAAACCGCACTCTGGGCGTTTGGCCTGACCGATGAAGTCTTTGCCGCCGCCACCGCCAAACTCGTCCGTGATAAACGCAGCTGGAGCGAGAACTGGATGTGTGGCATCGCGCTTTCTTCCTGGCTCTCGTGGGTTTTCGGCACCGCCGTCGGCGCACTTTTCGGCAATGGTCCGCTGGAAAATTACCCTGCCATTGAAGCTGCGCTCGGATTCATGTTGCCCGCCCTTTTCCTGAGTTTCCTGCTCGCCGCTTTTAAGCGCCAGCAAAGCATGGTGTTTGTCGCCTCGCTGGCCGGTGCGCTCGGCGGACTGTTGTTCTGGTCGATCCCTGCCGCTATCGGATGCGGCCTCGGCGCCGGATGTCTGGCCGCCCTGCTGCAACCCGCAGCCTCAGCGGGCACCACGGAGGTCACCCCGGATGAGCACTAATGTCATTCTGGTTTGCCTGCTGGTCGGCGCCGTCAATTACCTCTTCCGATATTTGCCACTGCGCATGGGCGCGCGGCAGAAGTCGGGGACACTGAAAAGCGGCCCGCTATCCCGCGTGCTCGACAGCATCGGTATCGCCTCAATCTGTGCATTACTGGTGGTATCCAGCACTCCGGAAATTCTTCGTGATCAACAAAAACTGCTGCCTTCACTGGCCGGTTTTGTGGTGCTCGCGATCATTTTCTGGCGAACCAAAAGTATCATTATGGCCACGCTGTCCGGCGCTCTGGTGTACGGGCTGGTGTTCAAGGTGATGCTGATGGCCGCAGGCTGAAGACCATTTTTTACCGCAGAGTAACAGCAGAGCAAACTCTGCCGAATACTTTAAACATCGAATAATTCACTGGAGTTATGAATCACACTAATTGCTAAAGAATTGGTGATTCATGACATTGATATTATTAATTACCATCGTTACTATGTCATCTGTAACTAATGAGGCTTCTCATATGGACAGTTCGTTCGCGCCAATTGAACACATGTTAAATTTCCGGGCTAAAAAGCAAAAAGATTTCCCTTATCAGGAAATCCTGCTGACGCGCCTGTGTATGCACATGCAAAGTAAATTACTGGAAAACCGCAATAAGATGCTGAAAGCGCAAGGCATCAACGAAACGCTGTTTATGGCTCTGATCACACTTGATGCGCAGGAAAGCCACAGTATTCAGCCTTCGGAGCTAAGCTCAGCGCTGGGTTCTTCCCGCACCAATGCCACCCGTATTGCGGATGAATTGGAAAAACGCGGATGGATTGAACGTCGTGAGAGCGACAATGACCGTCGGTGTCTGCATTTGCACCTGACGGCCGATGGTGAAGCTTTTATCCAGAAGTTACTGCCGCCTCAACATAAGAGCCTGCATTTTCTCTGGTCAACCCTGGACGCAGATGAGCAGAAGCAGTTAGAAACCCTGACGCGCAAACTGTTAACTCGCCTTGATCAGATGGATGCGACAGCACTACAACAATTCTAAATTTCTGTTCAGGTAAACCACACATGTCACTCCAAGCTCGCTGGAGGCTTACGCCGCTGTTTGCCGTTTTGATTTTGGCTGGCTGCGCCTCCAGTAATAATATTGCTCCTCAGTCGTCGCTGCTGGATACCCAACAGCTTCATCTGCAGCAGGCAAAAGTCAGTTCTCTGACCATCGGCCCACAGTGGTGGCGTAGTCTTAATGATCCGCAGCTTGATAACCTGATGACCACGACGTTGCAAAACTCGCCGTCATTGCGTCAGGCCGCGGCTCGTGTGCGCGAAGCGCAGAGCGTGATGGGCGAAGCAGATGCAGCCAATGGCCCCTATCTGGATTTGAATGGTTCGATGCGACGTGAACGTGTGGCTAAAAACACGATCCCGCCGTTCCTGACCAGCTATCCGGAAGCGCCAATCTACGATAACAGCAACAGCCTCGGGCTGAATCTGAGCTATGAGTTTGACTGGTGGGGTAAATACCGCAATCAGGTGAATGCCGCGAAAGCACAGGTGGATTCCGCCCGCGCCGAGCAGGCAGAAGCCGCGCTGACGCTGACCAGTTCGGTGGCGTCAGCCTATTATCAGTTGCAGGCCAATCTGGCTTTGCAGGATGTTCTGCAACATGAAGTGGATAACAACCAGCATCTGGCGGATTTGCGCAAAGCGCAGTATCAGGCTGGTGTCTATGGCATTGAAATTCCGCAACAAACCCAGGCGCAGGCCGACAGTGCTAAACAGCAAATCATCAACCTGAAAGCCCAGACCGAACAGCTGAGACATCAGCTTTCCGCGCTGGCGGGTCAGGGGCCTGATGCGATGAACGGACTTCACGCCGTGGCATTGCCACCGGCTGAAGCGCTGGCACCGAAAGGCGAGCTGACGCTGGATTTGCTGGGTAAACGCCCGGACATTACTGCACAGCGTGATCTGGTGGAATCTTATTCCCAACGCGTCAGTGCGGCCAAAAAAGAGTTCTACCCAAGCCTTTCCATCAGCGCCTTTGGCGGTCTGACGACCACCAACTACGGCGGCACCAGCCCGAATCTTCTGGAAGCAGCCAGCAAGGCCTGGAATATCACGCCAGCGATTTCGCTGCCGATATTCCACGCAGGCGCACTGCGTTCCAAACTGGGCGAAGAGTCCGCGTTATATGATCAGTCCGTTGAGTCATATAACCAGACCATCCTGAACGCCATCCAGCAAACTGCGGATGCCATTACCCTCTCGAAAAGCGGCGTTGAACAATTGCAGCAGGCTTCTTCTGCCGCTAAATCGCTGGAAGAGGTGTATCGCGTTTCGGATGCAAGATACAACGCTGGCGTCATCGGACGGGATGAGCTGTTAAGCAGCCAGTCAGCGCTCCTGCAACAGCAACAGGCGCAACTTACCGCCAGCAGTCAGCTGATGCAGGCAAAAATCAGTCTCATTCGTGCGCTCGGGGGTGGCTATCAGGCCCCGGCTGCGAACCAAAAATCATAATAAAAGACTCAGTGTGGAGAAAACCATGAGCGCAAATGCCGAAACTCAGGCAACGCCGCAAGCTCCGAAAAATAAGAAGAAAACGCGCAAAGTCGCGATGCTCTTGTTAACCGGGATTTTCATTCTTATCGCCATCGCCTACCTGTTCTACTGGCTGCTGGTGTTACGTCATTTCCAGTCTACCGATGATGCGTATGTTGCCGGTAATCAGGTTCAGATTATGGCGCAGGTGTCAGGCAGCGTGACTGACGTCAATTTCGACAGCACCGACTTTGTCAAAAAAGGCGATGTGCTGGTGACTATTGATCCGACCGATGCGGAACAGGCGTTTGAACGTTCTAAAACGGCGCTGGCTAACAGCGTCCGCCAGACGCATCAGCTGATCATCAACGGCAAACAGTATCAGGCAAATATCGCACTGCGTGCGACACAACTACAACAGACGCAGTCTGACCTGAAACGCCGTATCGTGCTGGGCAACGTTGACGCGATTGGCCGTGAAGAACTGCAACACGCCCGTGACGCCGTGGATACCGCGAAAGCGCAATATGATGTCGCCGTACAGCAATACAACGCGAATCAGGCGATGATTCTGGATACGCCGGTCGATAAACAACCGCAGGTGATGCAGGCCGCGGCACAGGTACGTGACGCATGGCTTGCCCTGCAACGAACCAAAGTGCGCAGCCCGATTGACGGTTTTGTTTCCCGTCGCGCGGTTCAGATCGGACAGCAAATCAGCCCGACCACGTCTCTGATGGCCGTTGTTCCTGCTCATCACATCTGGGTTGATGCCAACTTTAAAGAAACTCAGCTGGCGAATATGCGTATTGGTCAGGTCGCCACCGTCGTCAGCGATATGTACGGCGATGACGTGAAATATCACGGCAAAGTGGTCGGTATGGATATGGGCACCGGCGGCGCGTTCTCGCTGCTTCCTGCACAAAATGCGACCGGCAACTGGATCAAAGTGGTTCAGCGCCTGCCGGTGCGTATTGAGCTTAACGATCAGGAAGTGGCGGAACATCCGCTGCGCATTGGTTTGTCCACGCTGGTGACGGTTGATACTCAAAACCGTGATGGCCTGGTGCTGGCTGATACCGTGCGTTCCGAACCGCTGTACCAGACTTCGGCTCTGACACTGGATCTGGCCCCGGCTAATGCCATCATTGCTGATGTTATTCACGCAAATGCGGGCTAAAACCTCCGGAGGCCTCTGTGGCAAATAAACCGCTGGTAGGCGCCCCGCTGGCCTGGATGACGGTGGCTTTGTCTTTGGCCACCTTTATGCAGGTGCTGGACTCGACGATCGCCAACGTGGCGATCCCGACCATCGCCGGGAATCTGGGTGCCTCGAACTCACAGGGCACCTGGGTGATTACGTCGTTCGGGGTGGCAAACGCCATCTCGATCCCCATCACCGGCTGGCTGGCAAAGCGCATCGGTGAGGTCAAACTGTTCCTGTGGTCCACGATACTGTTTGCGCTTGCGTCCTGGCTTTGCGGGATGTCCAACAGCCTGGAAATGCTGATCTTCTTCCGTGTGCTGCAAGGCGTGGTAGCAGGTCCGCTGATCCCGTTATCACAAAGTTTGCTACTGAATAATTATCCGCCGGCCAAGCGAAGTACCGCGCTCGCGCTCTGGTCGATGACGGTGATCGTCGCCCCGATTTGCGGGCCGATCCTCGGCGGTTATATCAGTGATAATTTCCACTGGGGATGGATCTTCTTCATCAACGTACCGATCGCCATCGTGGTCGTTGTGCTGACGCTGAGAACCCTGAAAGGCCGCGAAACCGCCACGCAGATCCGCCCGATCGACAGCGTCGGGTTGGTGTTACTGGTGCTGGGCATTGGCGCATTGCAGGTGATGCTCGACCGGGGCAAGGAGCTGGACTGGTTTAACTCGACGGAAATTATTGTACTGGCGGTCGTGGCGGTGATCGCATTGTGCTTCCTGGTTGTCTGGGAGCTGACCGATGACCACCCGATAGTTGATCTGTCACTGTTTAAATCCCGAAACTTCACCATCGGCGTACTGTGTATCAGCCTGGCCTACATGCTCTACTTCGGCGCGATTGTTTTGCTGCCGCAACTGTTGCAGGAGGTCTATGGTTATACCGCCACCTGGGCGGGTCTGGCGTCCGCGCCGGTGGGTATTCTGCCGGTGCTGATGTCGCCGATTATTGGCCGCTTCGCACACCGTCTGGATATGCGAAAACTGGTGACGTTCAGCTTTATTATGTACGCCTACTGCTTCTTCTGGCGTGCGTATACCTTTGAACCGGGGATGGATTTTGGTGCTTCTGCATGGCCGCAGTTTATTCAGGGCTTTGCGGTAGGCTGCTTCTTCATGCCGCTGACCACCATTATTTTGTCGGGATTACCGCCGGAACGTATGGCGGCAGCCTCCAGTTTGTCGAACTTTATTCGTACGCTGGCGGGGTCTATCGGGACGTCAATCACCACGACGATGTGGTCAAACCGGGAATCGCTGCACCATGCGCAGCTGACCGAAAACATCACACCGTACAACCCGGCGGCGACGCAGACTTATCAGCAGCTGGAAGGGATTGGCATGAGCCATCAGCAGGCTTCCGGCTGGATAGCGCGGGAAATTACGAATCAGGGGCTTATCATCTCTGCTAACGAGATTTTCTGGTTATCCGGCGGGGCATTCCTGGTTCTGCTGATCTTAATCTGGTTCGCCCGTCCGCCATTCAGCAGTGGCGGTGGCGGCGGTGGTGCGCACTGATTTCATGTCATCAGTAAACACGAATCAGTAAACATCAGAAAGCAAAACGGACGCTCAGGGCGTCCGTTTTTTATGGGTGAAAATCAGGATTTACGCCTGATTCTGACGCCACCATTCAGCCAGCAAAATACCGGTCGCAACGGAAACGTTCAGGCTTTCCACTTTGCCCGTACCGCCGATAGACACGCTCAGGTCGCCCTGCTGCCATGCGCTGTCGGACAGGCCGTCGCTTTCTTCACCCAGCACCAGCACCATTTTGGCAGGCAGCTCAGCTTTACCGAGCGCCGTCCCTTTGTGGCTGGACGTGGTCACGATGGTGTAACCGGCTTTACGGAAGGTCGCCAGCACATCAAGGAAGTTATCCGCACTGATAGCTTTAACGTGTTCTGCGCCGCCTTCAGCGGTACGCACGGCTGCACCGGATTCCAGCTGAGCCGGATCCTGAACCATCATCCCGTTGATACCAAAATGCGCACATGAACGCATGATACCGCCGAGGTTGTGCGGGTTACCGACGTTTTCCAGCGCCAGCACACAGTCTTTCGCAGGAGCAGATTGCAGATAGGTTTCTGCATCCAGACCCTGACGTTTTTTAATCAGGAAACACACGCCACCATGGTGCTCGGTGCCGGAAGCTTTCACCAGCTCTTCGTCTTCAACCACGTGATACGCTTTGCGGTTTGCCGCCATCCAGCGCAGCGCCTCGCGGAAACGTGGCGTGACTGATTGCACAAACCACGCGCGAACAATCGCATCAGGACGGCTGGCAAACAGCGCCTGACAGGCATTCTCGCCGTAAACGCGGGTTTCTTCCTGACGCTGACGACGCAGCTGTTCAGGGTCGATGAAACTTTTACCGCTGATACCACCGTGATCCGGTACGGATTCATCCGCCGGTGCACGGGAAACGGTTTTCCATGGTGAGGAGTACGGACCGTCGTCTTCACGTGCCGGACGACGCGGGCGATCATCACCACGACGAGGTGCAGGGCCGCGTGAATCTCCACGGGAATCGCTGCTACGACGCTCATTGCGGCGGGCATCGTCAGGACGGGAACCCTGGCGAGGTTTATCGCCCGGACGTCCTTTATTGTTGGAAGGACGTTTATCGTTGTTGCGGTTATCGCCGTCGTCGTCACTACGGACGTACATCACTTTGACTTTGCCGTTCTTGCCACTGAATGAATCGTTCATTTTTCTCTCCACCTACGCGCAGGGCGCGAAGATTACCTGATGTCTGTGAGCTAAGCCACAGGCTTTCGACCAAAAGCTAAAAACTATCGTATTCATTGAATAAACCGCGTTGTTTCCGTGACGTGGCGCCCCCATACTTACAACATACAAGTAACATATCAGCCGCTTTATTAACCATTTTTAAAGGTAAAAGCGGGTTTCTGGTTGATACCCTTCTCACGTTAAGCAATGTAGAGGCTATTTATGAATACGGTTTGTTCATCATGTCAGGCCACCAACCGCCTGCCTGAGGATCGTATCGACGACGGCGCGAAATGCGGCCGCTGCGGTCATGCACTTTTTGAAGGCGATGTAGTTCACGCCACTGCCGCCACGCTGGACAAATATCTGCAGGACGACCTGCCGGTTGTCATCGATTTCTGGGCACCGTGGTGTGGCCCGTGCGTGAACTTCGCGCCTATTTTTGAAGATGTTGCGCAGGAACGTGCCGGTAAAATCCGTTTCATTAAGGTTAATACCGAAGCAGAACCTGAACTGAGCGCGCGGTTCCGTATTCGCAGTATTCCGACCATTATGGTGTTTAATGAAGGCAAAATGGTCGATATGTTGAGCGGCGCAATGCCTAAAGCGCCTTTCAACACCTGGCTTAATGAATCATTGTAACGCATAAGCCGTTATAAAGCCCTGCCGATGGCCCGCCTCAGCGCGGGCCTTTTTGTACGTTCAGCAGATGCTGCTTGCCAGCGAACGGCGGGTGATTAAAATAGCCGCTTTTCGAATACCGGAATGCTTATGTCAGACAACGCCGTCCTTCGCCTGCGTGAGCAGCGTTTAGCCCGATCGACCCGCCCTTTTCTGGCCCGGGGATCCCGTGCCATTCGTTGCCAGGCATGCCTGTTACCTCTACGTCATTGCATCTGCGCCACGCGTGAGATCCATCAGGCGAACAGCCGTTTCTGTCTGGTGATGTTTGACACCGAGCCGATGAAGCCCAGCAATACCGGTCGCCTGATTGCGGATGTTTTGCCGGATACGCTGGCATTTCTGTGGTCGCGTACGGAAACCGATCCGGCGTTGCTGGATGCCATTTCTGACCCGTCGCGCCAGCCTTATGTAGTTTTTCCGGCGTCTTTCGCAACGCCGCCGCGTCAGGTCTTTACCGAAGTCCCCGAGGGCAGTAAACCGCCGCTGTTTATCATGCTGGACGGCACCTGGAATGAAGCACGCAAGATGTTCCGCAAAAGTCCGTATCTGGATAATCTGCCGGTATTCTCTCTGGATGTAAGCGCCAGCTCCGGCTATATCCTGCGTGAAGCCTCGCGTCCGGAATTGCATTGCACCGTTGAAGTGGCCGCCGCGTTGCTCGAAAAAGCCGGCGATACACAGGCGTCGGCGGGTTTATCACGACATTTTACGCATTTCCGCACGCAATATCTGGCAGGAAAACCCCATCATCCGGTGCATCAGCTCACAGCAAAGAACGAAGAAAGCCTCTAGAATCATGGGAACATGATGAATCGGAGAGACGATGAGCCAGCGCGGACTAGAAGCACTATTACGACCTGAGTCGATTGCCGTCGTCGGCGCCAGTAATAAACCGGGGCGCGCCGGCTATCTGATGATGCGCAATCTGCTCGACAGCGGCTTCAACGGCCCTGTTTTGCCGGTCACTCCGGCTTATCGCGCAGTCTGTGGCGTTCTGACCTGGCAGGATGTCGCCAGTCTGCCGATGTCGCCTGATCTCGCCATTCTCTGCACGCACGCAGACCGTAATATGGCGCTGCTGGAACAGCTCGGCGAGCGTGGCTGCAAAACTGTCATCGTGCTTTCCTCTCAACCCGATCAGTTCGCGGAACTGAAAGCCTGCGCCCAGCGTTTTTCAATGCGGCTGCTTGGGCCAAACAGTCTCGGCATTCTCGCTCCCTGGCAAAAGCTGAATGCCAGTTTTTCTCCGGTGCCGATCCTGCCGGGCAAACTTGCGTTTATTTCACAATCGGCCGCCGTGGCTAATACCATTCTTGACTGGGCGCAGCAGCGTGCCGTCGGATTTTCGTATTTTGTCTCACTGGGAGACAGCCTGGATATCGACGTTGATGATCTGCTTGATTTTCTCGCCCGCGATACAAAAACCAGCGCCATCCTTCTTTATCTGGAGCACATCAGCGATGCCCGGCGTTTTCTTTCTGCTTCGCGCAGCGCATCACGCAACAAGCCTATTCTGGTCATCAAAAGTGGCCGCAGCGGACAGGCTCAGCAGCTACTGAACAGCCCGCTCAGCCTCGATGCAGCCTACGATGCCGCCATCCAGCGTGCGGGTTTGCTGCGCGTACAAGATACGCATGAACTGTTTTCGGCCGTCGAAACCCTGAGCCATATGCGCCCGTTGCGCGGTGAGCGCTTACTCATTATCAGTAACGGCGCTGCACCGGCGGCGATGGCGTTAGATCAGCTGCTGTTGCGTAACGGCAAACTGGCAAAGCTGGGGAATGAAACGAGCAAAGCGCTGACTGGCATTCTGCCGAAGAACATTACCGCCTCTAATCCGCTGGATTTGCATGATGACGCCACGCCTCAGCTATATCAGTCGGTGATAATGGCGCTGCTCGACAGTACAGATTACGACGCCCTGCTGGTGATACACGCCCCGAGTGCCGCAGCGCACGGCACAGTGACAGCAAGCGGGGTGATAGATGTCGTTCGAAAACATCCACGCGGAAAATACATCACGCTGCTGACAAACTGGTGCGGGGAATTCTCCTCACAGGAAGCGCGCAAGCTGTTCAGTACCGCCGGGATCCCGACTTACCGCACCCCGGAAGGCGCGGTAACGGCGTTTATGCATATGGTTGAATATCGCCGGAATCAGAAACAGCTGAAAGAAACGCCTGCGCTGCCAGCAGACCTTGAACAAAATACCGATCAGGCTCACAAACTGATTGCACAAACGCTGGCAGAAGGCACCACGCAGCTTGATACACATGAAGTCCGCGCGATTTTGCAGGCGTACGGAATGAATGTGCTGCCGACGTGGATCGCCAGTGACAGCGCTGAAGCCGTAAATATTGCCAGCCAGATTGGTTATCCCGTTGCGCTGAAACTGCGTTCGCCGGACATTCCGCATAACTCTGAAGTTCAGGGCGTCATGTTATATCTGCGCACCGCCAGCGAAGTGGAACAGGCGGCGAATGCGATATTTGACCGCGCCAGAGAGGCATTTCCGCAGGCGCGAATTCTGGGTCTGCTGGTACAGACGATGGCTAACCGCCCGGGCTCTCAGGAATTACGGGTAGTCGTAGAGCAGGATCCGGTCTTCGGCCCGCTGATTATGCTGGCCGAAGGCGGAACTGACTGGCGTCCGGAAAGGCAGGCAGCCGTTTCGCTTCCGCCCCTGAACATGACGCTGGCGCGCTACCAGGTCGTGCAGGCATTGAAGAGCGGTAAAATACGCGGTCGCAATGCGTTACATCCTCTCGATATTCCCGCCCTGAGTCAGCTTCTGGTTAACGTGTCTAACCTGATTATTGATTGTCCGGAAATCGAACGGCTGGATATTCATCCTTTGCTGGTGTCCGGTAATGAACTCAGCCTGCTTGATGTTTCCATGCAGCTTTCTGCACATTCTGCCGGGGCACCATCACGACTGGCAATCCGTCCTTATCCGCGTGAACTCGAAGAGCACGTTATACTGAAGAATGGACTGCCTGCACTGTTCCGCCCGATTCTTCCGGAAGATGAGCCGCTGCTGAAAGCTTTCATCCTGAAGGTCACTAAAGAAGACCTGTATTACCGCTATTTCAGTGAGATTAATGAGTTCACTCATGAAGATTTAGCGAACATGACGCAGATTGATTATGACCGTGAGATGGCTTTTGTCGCCGTGCGTACAGAAAATGAAGAAAGTGAAATTATTGGGGTCACGCGAACCGTTTCGGATCCCGACAATATCGATGCCGAATTCTCCGTACTGGTACGATCTGATTTGAAAGGTCTGGGGCTCGGGCGACGTCTGCTGGATAAGATGATTGATTACGCCGCAGAGCACGGCCTGCAACGTCTTACAGGCATCACGATGCCGAATAACCGCGGCATGATTACACTGGCTAAAAAACTGGGATTTGACGTCGATATTCAGATTCAGGACAGTATTGTTAATCTGTCTCTGGCACTGGAAATGCGCCGAAATTCACAGCAGAAAACCGTGAGCCTGAGCGATGAACAGGCAAAAGATGCGCACATGCGGCAGGACTAATGGTATTATCGACCGATTGTGCGGTCACCACAGTTTGTCTGTGCCGCTAAAATCATTACCTGAAGAGAGAAGAAGCGCACTGTGATGTTGTCAAAATTCAAACGTAATAAACATCAACAACACCTTGCTCAACTGCCAAAACTCCCCCAAACAGTTGGTGCTGTAAAAACGCTCTACTGCCCTACCGATTTCCGTAAGGCACTGCTTGAAGCCATTGCCAACGCCACCCAACGGATTTATCTGGTTGCTCTCTATTTAGAGAACGATGATGGTGGTCGCGATGTGTTGTCGGCGCTGTATGATGCCAAGCAGCGGCGTCCTGAACTGGAGATTTGCGTGCTGGTTGACTGGCACCGCGCTCAGCGTGGGCGTATCGGCGCAGCTGCGGCCAATACCAATGCTGACTGGTATTGTCGTATGGCGAAAGAGCATCCTGAGCTTTCCGTACCGGTCTATGGCGTACCTGTGAATACCCGTGAAGCCCTGGGCGTTTTGCACCTCAAAGGCTTTGTTATCGACGATCAGGTCATTTACAGCGGCGCAAGTCTTAATGATGTGTATCTGCATCGTCATGAAAAATATCGTTATGACCGTTATCAGTTGCTGACAAATACTACGCTGGCTAACACGATGATCGACTTTATAAAGAAATCGATCCTCACTGCCGCAGCGGTTCAGCGTCTCGATCGTGAAGATCGCCCGAAAAGTATTGAGATTAAAAACGAAACGCGTCAGTTTCGGCAAACCCTGCGCACCAGTGGTTATCATTTCAAAGACAGCGCCGGTAATGATGAACTGGCGGTCACGCCAATTGTAGGCCTGGGCAAGCAGAATGAATTGAATCGTACGATTCACCATTTAATGGCCAGCACCGATCATAAGCTGACGCTGTGTACTCCTTATTTCAATATGCCTGCAATGCTGGCGCGCAATATCATTCATTTGCTGCGCCGGGGTAAACAGGTTGAAATTATTGTGGGTGATAAAACCGCTAACGATTTCTATATTCCGCAAGATCAGCCTTTTAAAATCATCGGCGCCTTGCCTTATTTGTATGAAATCAATCTGCGCCGCTTCCTGAGCCGTTTGCAACGCTTTGTCGACAGCGGGCAATTAATTGTCCGGTTATGGAAAGATGGGGACAATAGTTACCATCTGAAAGGTATGTGGGTGGATGACCGCTGGCAGCTGATCACCGGTAATAACCTCAACCCACGCGCCTGGCGTTTGGATCTGGAGAATGCCATTTTGATCCACGATCCGCTTAAAGAGATGGCGGTTGAGCGTCAAAAAGAGCTGGAACAGATCCGTCAGCATACGCAAGTTGTCTCTCATTATATGGAACTGGAAAGTATTCCTAATTATCCGGTTAAAGTACGCAAACTTATTCGCCGTCTGCGGCGGATTCGAATCGACAGATTAATCAGCCGAATTCTGTAATTGGCTATAATGAAAGCCTGATCATCCTGATCGGGCTTTTTTATATCTGGAATTCCATTTTATGACGCCATTACTCCCTTCTTCCTTCAGACTCTCCGTCATCAGCCTTATATTTTATTGCTGTGGTTGTACCCATTTCGCCAATGACCAATGGACCGGTAAGGACAAAACCGGGCATTTTGTTGGCTCTGCGGTATTAGCGGCAGCAGGCACAGCCTACGCAGATAATCAGGGCAGGAATGAAGCGCGCAGTCGTTCATTCGGCTTATTATTTTCAGTCGGCCTTGGGGCGACAAAAGAGCTTTATGATAGCCGTGCGGGAGGAAGTGGCTGGAGCTGGAAGGACTTTAGCTGGGATATTGCAGGAGCGGCTGTCGGATACAGCGCTTATCATCTGACGCACTATTAATAAGCAACCATTTACCGTGAATATGTTGAGACTGAACGCGATATATTGCCTTCAAAATTCACGATGCTTCACCCAAATCTCCCATAGCAAAAAGCCCTGTACGTCAGTACAGGGCTTTCCACTTATTTGATGCCTGGCAGTTCCCTACTCTCGCATGGGGAGACCCCACACTACCATCGGCGCTACGGCGTTTCACTTCTGAGTTCGGCATGGGGTCAGGTGGGACCACCGCGCTGTTGCCGCCAGG
>NZ_JAFMOZ010000140.1:0-166376 GCF_019049615.1 Rahnella sp. BCC 1045
CTATAAATCAAATCAAACTTATATATCGCCATTAATTTAACTTACCGCAGATCAAAAGATCACTATTTTCTTAAAATTCGATAAATTCCTTTATCTATACCCCTCCGTTTATTAGCATCCCCCTATTGCTTACTAAGCAACCAGCTCCATCCACCAGAAAGCAGAAATAAAAAATGACAATGAGTAAATTAAAGACCGTATCCAGCCTGCTGGTCACGAGTTCTTTATTGGTTTCCGGGGTTTCCCGGGCCGGGGAAAGTTTGTTAAGCAATAATACTGAAGGGATGCGGCACTACGTCAGTTATGGTGCTGAATATTATAAGTGGGACGAATCCGTCGATAATATGGACGGTAAATATGTTGCTGAACACGGCCCGCGCCTGCGTGTTAATTTCGGATCCAATAATTATCTCGATACCCAAAGCGGCTTATTAAAAGCCTGGGATATGAGCGTGATGTTCGGGATCGTCCGCTATAAAGGCAGCACGCTGGACGATCAGGCCAATGTGCCGAACGGATCGCTGAAAGGCAAAACCTATTACACCGGCTACAGTGCGGATATGACGCGTGGCTATCGTTACCGGGCATCAGAGAGTGTGTCTTTTGATGTGAAAGGCGCACTCGGCGGCCAGGCATGGTTGCGAAATATCCGCTCTGACGATGTCTATATCGCTTCACAGGACAGAACGCGCCAGTACACCGCCGTGGAAGTGTCTATGCAGCCTTATGCCAAAGCATCACTGGGCGCGAACTGGCAGATGACCGCCGATTCCCGTCTGAGTCTGGAAGGCGGGGCATTGTATCCGATTAAAACCTGGACACACAGTAATCAGGGTTCAGTCTGGCTGGAGCCGAAATCTAAGCTCTCGCCATTCACCAGTCTGACCTGGAATATCAACGACGACGTCTTTGTGAAAGCCAGCTACGTGCATCAGAAATACGGTAAATCGGACGAAAAACAGGGTGACCTGAACGGAAGTACCGTGGGTTATTACCAGCCTGCGACCACCACGTCCACACTCGGCCTCGAAGTCGGTTTCTACTTTTAATGCATTCTCCTAAAGAGCCTGTTAAGTCGATTGTTGCGGTTTCCACCAACGCAACAATCGCTTATCTTTAAAGCCTTCTTCTTCTGAGGCTTACCTTTCCGATGGATCGTTTCGCAACGCTGTTTGGCGTTCTTGCCATTTTGCTGTGGAGCATGAGCGTGGCGCTCACCCGCAGTCTGTCTGAATCGCTGGGGCCTTTTGGCGCCGCCGCATCAATTTATACCGTCAGCGGGATTATGGTCTGGATGGCGGGCGGAAGACCGTCGCTGCGCGGAGAATCTGCGTCATATCTGATTGTCTGCGGCCTGCTGTTTATCTTTTATATGGTGGCGTTTTCACTGGCGATTGGTCTGGCACATACCCGCCAGCAGACGCTGGAACTCGGGCTGATTAATTATCTCTGGCCGAGCCTGACGCTGCTTTTTGCCGTTCCGTTATTAAAACTGCGGGTGCGCTGGTGGATCTGGCCGGGTGTCGTACTGGCTTTTACCGGCGTGCTGTGGGCGATCAGCGGCGGCCACGGGCTGGATATTCATCAGCTGATGCGCAACGTGCGCGGTAATCCGGTGGCCTACAGTCTGGCGCTGGGTGCCGCCGTTTCCTGGGCGCTGTATTCCAATCTGGTCCGCGTTTTATGCAAGGGTAAAGGCGTGCTACCGCTGTTTCTGCTGGCGACCGGTGCGGTGCTGTGGGCGCTGTACTTCACGTATTCTTCGAATCGCATTAGCCTGACGCTACCGGCCATTCTGGAGTTGCTGGCGATGGGCGCGGTGACGGCAATATCTTATCAGTGCTGGGATCTGGCGATGAAAAAAGGCAATGCGACACTGGTCGCGGCGCTGTCGTACTTCACACCGCTCTCTTCGATTCTGATTGCCGGATTGTGGCTGCACACGTTGCCGGGCGCGAGTTTCTGGCCGGGCGTGCTGATGGTGGTCGGAGGTTCGCTGCTTTGCTGGACCGCCTCACGGGGAAAGTAAGTTTTACCGATAAGTCGTGACGAAAGCACGGTATTTGGCGAGGACTTGCAGAAAGTCCTCGACGCCGCAAAACGCCAGACTCTCTTCGTCGTAGTAGCTCATGCCCTCTTCAATCTCATCGCCGTCGAAATCCAGCTGGTTGGCGCGGATCATCACTTCGTCATCGGCCAGCAGCAACGTATATTCGTGGCCGACGCGCTGGGTCTGCCGTTCGCTGCCTTGGAGCGCGGCCAGCTCAGCTTCGACAGCATCCAGCACCGTCAGATCGCCCTTCACTTCTTCATTCAGCCAGTGACCAAGCACTTCGTGGCCCATAGAAAAGCGCACTTTGACCTCACCGGTAATATCGCGCAGAAAATCGTAATCCATCATGCCGTCCTCAAATATCATCAAAAGCCACTCATACCTGCTGCATGATACCAATAAAAAAGGCGGAATTTCTTCCGCCTTTCCAGTTTCTGAACCCCGGAGAAGATTAATCCACGGTCAGGCTGACGCTGACTTCATAGGAGAAGGATGGCTTCGTGCTTAACCAGTTTACCCCCGCAAAGCGGATGACACCCCGATAAACACCGGCAGGCAGGCCCGGATTGTCCGCTGATGAATAGTTCAATATAGCGTGAGTACCCGGCCCAGCGTCACAAGAGACAGCTGAGTTGAACGTACGAGTCGTACAATAAGACTGCCGCATGCCACCAAAGGTGACGACCACCTCGTTTCCGTGTTGGTCAGTCAGCGGCGTTGTCAGCGGCGAATTTGTATTTGCCGCGCCAGACCACACCAGAGACGATGGGCCGGTAGTCGGCGACACCGCGATAAAACCTAACTCATTGTAAGCCGTAAATAACGGGGTCGTATATTTACCGGAAGCGCCGCTGACTGCCCAGTCCACATTAAATGAACCGATGAATGTCGTTATCGCCGATTTAGAACTTGTGCCGTACGTGGCTGTTACCGTCGCATCCCCTTCTTCGGTACCCGAAATCGTCATAGTGGCTACGCCGGACGCGTTGGCCACGCTGGTGCTTTGTCCCAGTGTATTGCGCGTAGTTGCCCAGTTAACTGTCACATTGGGGATCGGATTACCCGTTGCATCCTTCACCGTGGCAGTAAATGTCGTCACGTCGTTGCCGTTATTGGAAACAACCGGCCGGTCCAGCGTCAGTGTGGCAATTTCCGCCGTGCTGAGGTCGGCAATATAGCTCACCTCACCTGCACTTGCGGTTTGCTGCTGCTGGCTGAGCGTTGCTGTCACAATCGCCGTACCGGCTTTGAGCGAAGTGCCTGTCACTGTTGTCGTGCCCGCCTGCGTAGTTTGCGTATTACTGCCCGCCAGAATCACGTTCGGATTATTGCCACTCCAGTCTACGCTGACCGCATTCACCGGGTTGTTGTTGGCATCTTTAACCGTTGCCGTCCAGGAGATAACATCCGTGCCATTTGCCAGCGCCTGAGTTTTATCAGAGGCAAGGGTCAGCTGCGCGGTATTGGCATCAGCCACTATATCTACCGGCAATGTTTTCTGACTGCTGCCGGTGCTGGCGGTCACAACGGTATTTTGCGCCAGTGTTGAGATCAGCGTAGCCGTCGCTACGCCGTTGACATCCGTCACTCCGGATACCGGCGTTAAAACACCTGCCGCATTGTCACTGCTCCAGGTGACCGCAGCCCCCTGAACCGGATGATTATTAGCATCCAGCACCGTTGCGGTCAGGCCGACCGTGTCTTTACCCGCCACTACGGACGCAGTTTTGTCCGCGACCAGCGAACTTATCGTCGCGCTGGCTACGTCTGCCGTAAATGACAAGGTTGAGGACGTTATACTGGCGGCGTTAAACGACGCTTTCACGGTGTAATCCGTGACCTCTGAAGAGGTTAACCGGATAGTGCTTACACCTTGCGCATTGGTTTTAGTACTGCTGGCTGACGTCGTACCGCCGGTCGGGCTCGCCAGCCAGTCGATATCAGCATCCGCCAGCGGATTACCGTTAGCGTCCGTTAACGTTGAACTCAGGGTGATAACATCGGTGCCATTTGCCACTGCCTGAGTTTTATCAGCAGACATCGCGCTAAACTGCGCCGTACTCACATCCGCATTAAATGACGCTGCGGGCGCGATGCTGGCGGTGCCGCCCGGCAGTTGCGCCGAAATAACCACGTCGCCGGCATGAATAGTCGAGACACTCACCTGCGCCTGCCCCTGTGCATCGGTGTTGACGGTGCTGGCGGAAAGCTGCGCAGTGGGCTGATCGCTGCTCCAGCTGACCGGTGCATTCTGTACTTTGTTGCCGTTAGCATCAGTCACCGTCAGGGTGTAGGTGACGGCGTCGGTGCCGTTAGCCAGCGCCTGCGTTTTGTCCTGCTCAAGCCCGGTAATATTCATGCTGGCACTGTCGGCAGTAAATGAGATGAGGTCGGTCATTTTGGCTTCTGTTGTTCCGGCGCGGGCAGAGACTTTCACGTCACCCGCCACCTGTGAAGCCAGCGTGATTTGCGCGTTCCCCAGTTCGTCCGTCGAACCTTGCAGCGCACTCAGCGTTGCACTCCCCTGCTCCACTTTCCAGTCAACGGTTGCGCCTTGCAGCGGCTGATTTTGGGCATTCACCACACTCGCGATCAGCGTGACTTTATCGGCATTATTTGCCGTTGCCTGCATTTTGTCCGCGTTCAGGTTCATCACCTGCGCAGTGGAAGCATCGGCGCCAAAGCTGAGCGGTTCACTTTGCAGTACACTCCCTCCCTCGATCGTCGCGCTGACCCGTGTATCCACAACGTTCAGACTGCTGACCGTCACTGTCGCCATACCCTTTTCATCGGTCGTACTTTGTGGCGCTGACAGCCCGATGGCGGCATTATCCGCTTTCCAGGAGACAGTGACGCCCTGATCTGGCAAGCCTTCTGCCGTCAGCACTTCAGCCGTCAGGGTGACCGTATCGGTGCCATTTGCCAGCGCCAGGGTTTTCGATGCGTTCAGCGAACTCAACGAAGGCCAGACCTGCGCATTTTGCAGCACTATTTGCGCGGTTTGCAGGGCATTTTTACCGCTGACCATCGGGGTTATATCAGCAGTCCCCGCGACATTGCCGCTGGTAAAGGTCGCGATATAAACGCCGGGCGCTGATTCGCTGAAGTTAGAAATAAGGGGGTTTTTCACTGCAGTTTGGGACGCTGTGCCGGCACTGGTGGCCGGTGTTAACTTCACAGTAGCCGCCAGTTGCGGAGCAATGGCGGTCACCGGTAACTGATCGGCGCCGGTAATACGCAGTGTCACTGTGGAGGTGCTGATGCCATCGGCCAGTAACGTATCGGGGCTGACCGTGGTGGAAGACAGCCATGTCGCCGCGTCATAGCCTGTCACGTAGACTTCCATTTCGCTATTGTTCGAGCCGTTGCCTTTGGCGTCAAAGGCTTTACCTCTGACGATGTAATGATTGTTCACCCCGCCGTACTGATAATTTGGCAACGTGATGCTGTACTGGCCAGAGTGTTTATCTTCGGTAATTTTACCGCCGTGTTGCAGGAGTTCATCCGCCTGCCAGTCAATACGATCCAGTCCGTACTTGCTGTTAACCACAACAGAAATCGGGAAGCTGGCGCTTTCTGCGCCTTCTATTCTGGCGGGTAAACCCAGCGAAATCAGATCCTGTTTGCGATAATCCAGCACAATCGTGTTGTTACGGTTGACCAGATCCATACGACTACCGAGCAGCGAGCGCTTCACCGCCACCTGTGACGCATCCAGCTGCTTGTCGAGACTGACGCCCGGTGCATAACTGAAACTCAGGTTAAACTGAGTATCCTGCGTATCGCCTTTGCCTATTTTCTGGCTAACGCCTGCCGTCATGAGCGTAAACGGCGTGTAGTTCAGACCGACAGTGACCGCATAAGGGTCTTTCTGACGGTTATCTTCATCGTTAAACAGATCAACGTTATCGCCGTAGTACTTCTCAAATATCACGCTTGCGCCAAGCTGTGGCCACGCAGGTAAATAACCTTCAGTGCGGATATCAAATCCATTGGCCGCGCGCTCGTCATAATCCTGAAAGCGCTCTGATGCCATCCATTCCGTGAGACGCAGGTAACCATTGGCGGATATTTTTAAATAATCCCAACCTAATTCGCCGCCAACGCCCATACGCTGATGATGATTTTGCGATAACTGACGGTCATAGAATGTATTTGCGCCCCACATCCAGCGCTCATTGAAATGACGATACCCCACACCCGCATTGATAATATCTCGATCGTCCGCGCGGCGGCCGCCCAGCTGAGTAAATAACAGGTTAGTTTTGTCGTCGTATATCGGTAACAGAATGTCTAATTCCACCTCTTCCAGAGAGAAATTATTATCTGCTGAAACTTTTACGCGTGCTGTGCCAAATTGATTCAGCCAGGACTCAACGCTTTGCGCCGCCTTGCCAGCAGCCCCCGAAGCCACCATACCTTTCAAGGCATCGCCTGACGACTCACCGGAAAGCAACGCACCAGACTGAGCGGCAAGCCCCGCCAGCGAGGCATCCTGTTCGCTGTCGGGAGTCACACCGGAGGCAGAAGGCGTGCCGGTATTATTGCCAGAGGGTAATTTTTCACCCGGCATTTGCCCGGCGACTACAGAGGGATTGGTTTCAGCAACGGCTTCAAAAGAAAAGGCATACACGCATAGAGAAGAATAAAAAAACTGAACACCGATTTGTAAAAAGCAAATTATTTTTGAGGCGCGCATTGTTTATTTCACTTTATAGTTTTCGATGAAAGCGAAATAAATTGCAGACTGCAGCTATAGTTCGCGGGGAACTAAATTTAAACGATAAAATATTTTGTTACTACTTAATGAATACTTTAGTAAAACAGAAACATTATTAAAATCAATGTGCAATTGAAATTATTAATATAGCAACCCATTTAATATAACAAAATGGATTCATAAAAAAAGGGAGGCATAAGCCTCCCTTAAATTAGTGTAGTGAATGTTTACTAGTCAGACTGCGGTCTGGAAAATCACACCGTCAGCTTTATCGGTATATTCACTCAGTTTATCGAAGTTCAGATAACGGTAAGTATCCACCGCCGTCTTATCGACTTCAGCCATATAGCCGAGATATTCTTCCGGCGTTGGCAGGCGCCCCAGCAAAGACGCGATAGCCGCCAGTTCAGCGGAAGCGAGATAAACATTGGCGCCGTTGCCCAGACGGTTCGGGAAGTTACGCGTTGAAGTGGAAACCACGGTCGAACCGTCGGCTACTCGCGCCTGGTTACCCATACACAGTGAACAGCCCGGAATTTCAACACGCGCACCGCTCTTACCAAAGACGCTGTAATAGCCTTCTTCTGTCAGCTGCGCGGCGTCCATCTTGGTCGGAGGAGCAACCCACAGACGGGTTGGCAACGCGCCTTTATGGCTGTCGAGCAGTTTACCTGCGGCACGGAAGTGACCGATGTTGGTCATGCACGAACCGATGAATACTTCATCGATTTTGCTGTTTTGTACGGAAGAGAGCAGACGTGCGTCATCCGGATCGTTCGGCGCACAAAGAATTGGCTCTTTGATATCCGCCAGATCGATTTCGATGATCGCTGCGTATTCCGCATCCGCATCGGCTTCGAGCAGGCTTGGATTCGCCAGCCACTCTTCCATGCCTTTAATGCGGCGCTCAATGGTACGACGATCGCCGTAACCTTCAGAGATCATCCACTTCAGCAGCACGATGTTAGAGCTCAGGTATTCTTTGATTGGCGCCTGATCCAGTTTGATCGTACAACCGGCCGCTGAACGTTCTGCGGACGCATCCGCCAGTTCAAATGCCTGTTCAACTTTCAGTTCCGGCAAGCCTTCGATTTCCAGAATACGGCCAGAGAAGAGGTTTTTCTTACCCTTCTTCTCAACGGTCAGATGACCTTCTTTGATGGCGTAGTAAGGGATGGCATGAACCAGATCACGCAAGGTGATACCCGGCTGCATTTCACCTTTGAAACGCACCAGAACGGATTCTGGCATATCCAGCGGCATTACGCCGGTCGCTGCGGCAAACGCCACCAGACCGGAGCCCGCAGGGAACGAAATCCCGATTGGGAAGCGGGTATGGGAGTCACCGCCGGTACCGACAGTGTCCGGCAGCAGCATTCGGTTCAGCCATGAGTGGATGATACCGTCACCTGGACGCAGGGAAACACCGCCGCGGTTCATAATGAAGTCCGGCAGCGTGTGGTGCGTGGTCACGTCAACCGGCTTAGGATACGCGGCGGTATGACAGAATGACTGCATCACTAAATCAGCCGAGAAACCCAGGCACGCCAGGTCTTTCAGCTCGTCACGGGTCATCGGGCCGGTGGTATCCTGAGAACCCACAGACGTCATTTTTGGTTCGCAATATTCGTTTGGACGAATACCGGCAACGCCACAGGCGCGCCCCACCATTTTCTGCGCCAGCGAGAAGCCTCTGTTGCTCTTAGCAACCGGTTTCGCGATGCGGAATACTTCGCTCTGAGGCAGTTTCAGCGATTCACGGGCTTTGGTGGTTAAACCACGTCCGATGATCAGCGGAATACGGCCCCCGGCGCGAACTTCGTCCAGCAGAACGTCAGTTTTCAGTTCGAAAGTGGCAATCACCTGACCGGTTTCGTGGTTACGGACTTCACCTTTGTACGGATAGATGTCGATCACATCGCCCATATTGAGGTTAGAAACATCCACTTCAATCGGCAACGCACCGGCATCTTCCATGGTGTTAAAGAAGATTGGCGCAATTTTGCCGCCCAGCACTACGCCGCCGCCGCGCTTGTTCGGCACATGAGGGATATCGTCGCCCATGAACCACAGCACAGAGTTTGTCGCAGATTTACGGGAAGAGCCGGTACCGACCACGTCACCGACATAGGCCAGCGGGAAGCCTTTTTTGTTCAGTTCTTCGATCTGTTTGATCGGGCCGACGCTGCCAGGTTGATCCGGGTGAATACCTTCGCGTTCGTTTTTCAGCATTGCCAGCGCGTGCAATGGAATATCTGGACGGGACCAGGCATCCGGAGCCGGTGACAAATCATCGGTGTTGGTTTCACCGGTCACCTTGAAGACGGTGACGGTGATTTTTTCAGCCAGCTGCGGGCGTGAAAGATACCATTCGGCATCAGCCCATGACTGCAAAATCTTCTTAGCGTGTTCGTTGCCTGCATGCGCTTTTTCTTCCACATCGTAGAAGTTATCAAACATCAGCAGCGTATGGGACAACGCTTTGGCGGCAATTGGCGCCAGCGTTTCGTTTTCAAGTGCGTCGATCAGCGGATGAATGTTGTAGCCACCTTGCATGGTGCCTAACAGTTCAATGGCTTTTTCAGGAGTGACCAACGGGGAGGTAGTTTCGCCTTTGGCGACGGCAGCCAGGAATCCGGCTTTTACATAGGCGGCTTCGTCAACGCCCGGCGGAACACGATTAATCAGCAGGTCTAACAGAGTTTCTTCTTCGCCTTTTGGCGGATTTTTCAGGGACTCAACCAACGCTGCCATCTGTGAAGCATCAAGTGGCTTAGGGACGATGCCCTCTGCAGCACGCTCGGCTACGTGCTTACGGTATTCTTCTAGCACGACTTTCTCCTCGCTCTCATTGTCATTTATTATGCCTGGCTTCCATCATCAGCATCACGTCATGCCTGTAGGGACAGGGAGATTAAAGCTGTCTGATGAATCGGGGACACTGCGGGTAAGAGGGTTTCTTGATCGGAAACTTTACGTCCTGAACCTGAGCACAGTGCCCTTTAGCGCCGAAGCAGCATAGCAGGATTTTGCCCGCTTGTTAATTCGTTCACATAAAAGCAACATTAAATCTTTGCTGAATCGTTGAGCACAGACGGATCGGCTGTTCATCCCAATTCGCCTTCTAGATCATCACAACAACCTTATTGGCACAAGGGAATAAATGGTCGAAAAGGGAGAAAAAAGGCACAAAAAAACCGTCTCAAAAAACGGTCAATTTGTATTGCCAAAGTGTTAGCAGGCACCGGGGGAATCGGAACAATTAAGCGCTACAGAGGGATTGCATAGTGCCAAAAAAACGCGCAAAAAACACCCCCCGGAAATAGTCTTTGCGAGATGCTTTCCAAAATATCGGGCGCCGTTTTTCAGACATAAAAAAACGGCACCTTTCGGTGCCGTTCTCAAACCGTTAAAGCTGAATTATTTCTTTTTCGCTTTAGGGTTTGGCAGGTCGGTAATGCTGCCTTCGTAGATTTCTGCTGCCAGACCCACGGACTCATGCAGAGTCGGGTGAGCATGGATGGTCAGCGCGATATCTTCTGCATCACAACCCATTTCGATTGCCAGACCAATTTCGCCCAGCAGCTCGCCGCCGTTAGTCCCGACAATCGCACCACCGATAACACGGTGAGATTCTTTGTCGAAGATCAGTTTGGTCATACCGTCTGCACAATCGGAAGCGATAGCACGGCCAGAAGCTGCCCACGGGAAGGTGGCGGTTTCGTAGCTGATGCCTTTTTCTTTCGCTTCTTTCTCAGTCAGGCCAACCCAGGCAACTTCTGGCTCAGTGTAGGCAATTGACGGAATGACTTTCGGATCGAAGTAGTGTTTTTTACCGGAGATAACTTCGGCTGCCACGTGACCTTCGTGAACACCTTTGTGTGCCAGCATTGGCTGACCGACGATGTCGCCGATAGCAAAGATGTGTGGCACGTTGGTACGCATTTGTTTGTCGACGTGGATGAAGCCACGGTCGTCAACTTCGATACCCGCAGCGCCGGCTTCCAGCAGCTTACCGTTAGGTACGCGACCGATTGCCACCAGCACAGCGTCATAACGCTGTGGTTCGGCTGGCGCTTTTTTGCCTTCCATGGTGACGTAAATGCCATCTTCTTTGGCTTCTACGGCAGTCACTTTGGTTTCCAGCATCAGATTGAATTGCTTGCTGATTTTCTTGGTGAAGACTTTCACCACATCTTTATCAGCCGCAGGGATAACCTGATCGAACATTTCTACCACGTCAATCTGAGAACCCAGCGCGTGGTAAACGGTGCCCATTTCCAGACCGATGATGCCGCCACCCATAACGAGCAGACGCTCAGGGACGGTTTTCAGTTCCAGTGCGTCGGTGGAATCCCATACGCGCGGGTCATCATGAGGAATGAATGGCAGTTTGATTGGACGGGAACCCGCCGCAATGATGGCATTGTCGAAAGTGATAGTCGTTGGACCATTTTCGCCTTCAACAACCAGAGTATTTGCACCGGTAAATTTGCCCAAGCCGTTAACGACTTTGACTTTACGGCCTTTCGCCATACCTGCCAGACCACCGGTCAGCTGGTTGATGACTTTCTCTTTCCAGAGACGCACTTTATCGATATCGGTTTTCGGCTCACCGAAAACAATACCGTGTTCTGCCAGAGCTTTTGCTTCAGAAATAACTTTAGCAACGTGCAGCAGAGCTTTAGAAGGGATACAGCCAACGTTCAGGCACACGCCACCCAGGGTGGAATAACGTTCAACCAGAACGGTCTCAAGACCTAAATCAGCGCAACGGAAAGCAGCAGAATAGCCTGCAGGGCCCGCCCCAAGTACCACGACCTGAGTTTTAATTTCAGTACTCATCATGACCTCTTAATTTATTTCCGGCGGGTCAGACGTCATTTTTATGCTGCAACGCCCATCATCCACCGGGTCGTTCTATCCGCCCGCAGTTTACAAAATTGTTAACAAATTTGAAACAACAAACGGCATACGATTTGTGCTTAGCCCCGGAAAATCTCAAACAGCATGAAGAGATTATCAGAAAAAAGCCGGCCGTTTGGCCGGCTTTTCGCTTACATCACCAGGCGGCGAATGTCAGACAACACGTTATTGATGATGGTGATGAAACGCGCACCATCGGCACCGTCAATCACACGGTGGTCGAAGGAGAGCGACATTGGCATCATCAGACGCGGTACGAACTCTTTACCGTTCCAGACCGGTTCCATCGCAGACTTGGAGACACCGAGGATGGCCACTTCAGGCGCGTTGACGATTGGCGCGAAGTGGGTCGTCCCGATACCACCGAGGCTGGAGATAGTGAAGCAACCGCCCTGCATTTCGCCAGCAGTCAGCTTACCGTCACGGGCTTTCTTGGAGATAGCCATCAGCTCACGGGACAGCTCAGCGATACCTTTCTTGTTCACGTCTTTGAAGACAGGAACAACCAGGCCGTTAGGCGTATCTACCGCCACACCGATGTTGATGTATTTTTTCAGCGTCAGTTTCTGACCATCTTCAGACAGTGAACTGTTGAAACGTGGCATCTGCTCAAGTGCTGCGGCAACGGCTTTCATGATGAAGACCACTGGCGTGAATTTCACGTCCAGTTTGCGTTTCGCTGCTTCGTCATTTTGCTGTTTACGGAACGCTTCCAGCTCAGTGATATCGGTTTTGTCGAAGTGTGTAACGTGCGGGATCATCACCCAGTTACGGCTCAGGTTTGCACCGGAGATTTTCTGGATACGGCCCAGTTCCACTTCTTCGATTTCGCCGAACTTGCTGAAGTCCACTTTCGGCCAAGGCAGCATGCCCGGAATACCGCCGCCAGTGGCAGCAGCCGGAGCGGCTTCAGCGCGTTTGACCGCGTCTTTCACGTAAGTCTGAACGTCTTCGCGCAGGATGCGACCTTTACGGCCTGTCCCTTTCACTTTCGCCAGATTAACGCCGAATTCACGGGCCAGGCGGCGGATAACCGGCGTGGCGTGAACGTAAGCGTCGTTCTCAGCAAATTCGCCTTTGCTTTCAGCTTTAGCTGCTGCCGGAGCCGCCGCTTTCTGTTCCTGTTTGGCAGGAGCAGCCGCTTCTTCTTTCTTAGCCGCCGGAGCAGCAGGCGCAGCGCCATCAACTTCGAAGACCATGATCAGAGAGCCGGTGCTGACTTTGTCGCCCGCAGCGATTTTGATTTCTTTCACGGTACCCGCGAACGGAGCCGGGACTTCCATTGAAGCTTTGTCGCCTTCAACGGTGATCAGTGATTGTTCCGCACTGATTTTGTCGCCGACTTTTACCATGATTTCAGTGACTTCAACTTCGTCGCCACCGATATCAGGCACGTTCACTTCTTTGCTGCCGGACTGAGCCGGTGCAGCAGGTGCCGCGTCTGATTTGGCTTCTGCCGCTGCCGGTGCTGCTGCACCGGAGCCTGCAACTTCGAAGACCATGATCAGAGAACCGGTGCTGACTTTGTCGCCCGTAGCGATTTTGATTTCTTTGACTTTGCCCGCGAACGGAGCAGGGACTTCCATAGAAGCTTTGTCGCCTTCTACGGTGATCAGCGATTGTTCAGCTGACACGGTGTCGCCCACTTTGACCATGATCTCGGTGACTTCAACTTCGTCGCCACCGATATCTGGCACGTTCACTTCTTTGCTTTCGCTGGAAGCAGGTGCGGCAGCAGCAGGTTTGTCTTCTGCTTTCGCTTCCTGTTTCGCAGGTGCTGCATCAGCAGCACCGTCAGCGGCTTCGAAGATCATGATCAGTTTGCCGGTTTCGACGGTATCGCCGACCGCAACTTTAATTTCTTTGACCACGCCTGCTTGTGGAGAAGGCACTTCCATAGAAGCTTTATCGCCTTCAACGGTGATCAGCGATTGTTCAACTTCGACTTTATCGCCCACCTTCACCATGATTTCGGTGACTTCCACTGCATCTGCACCGATGTCCGGTACGTTAATTTCAATAGCCATCTGTCTTTACCTCTTATGCCAGACGCGGGTTAACTTTTTCTGGATTGATATCGAATTTCTTAATGGCTTCAGCCACTACAGAAGTTTCGATTTCGCCGCGTTTAGCCAATTCACCCAGCGCAGCAACCACAACGTAGGAAGCATCCACTTCGAAGTGGTGACGCAGGTTTTCGCGGCTGTCTGAACGACCGAAGCCATCCGTACCCAGAACGCGATAATCGCTGGCCGGAACGTAAGTACGAACCTGTTCAGCAAACAGTTTCATGTAGTCGGTAGACGCAACCGCTGGCGCGTCGCTCATCACCTGGGCAATGTACGGAACGCGTGGCGTTTCGGTCGGGTGCAGCATGTTCCAGCGCTCACAGTCCTGACCGTCACGGGCCAGTTCGGTGAAGGAAGTTACGCTGTAAACGTCAGAGCCTACGCCGTAGTCTTTGGACAGGATTTCAGCCGCTTCACGAACGTGACGCAGGATAGAACCGGAGCCCAGAAGCTGTACTTTACCTTTGCTGCCTTCCAGAGTGTCTAACTTGTAGATACCCTTACGGATGCCTTCTTCCGCGCCTTCCGGCATAGCTGGCATGTGGTAGTTTTCGTTCAGCGTGGTGATGTAGTAGTAGACGTTTTCCTGCGCGTCGCCGTACATACGAACCAGACCGTCATGCATGATGACAGCGACTTCGTAAGCGTAAGACGGGTCGTAAGAAATGCAGTTAGGGATAGTCAGAGACTGAATGTGGCTGTGGCCATCTTCGTGCTGCAGACCTTCGCCGTTCAGGGTAGTACGACCTGAAGTACCGCCGATCAGGAAGCCACGCGCCTGCTGGTCACCCGCTGCCCAGCACAGGTCGCCGATACGCTGGAAACCGAACATGGAGTAGTAGATGTAGAACGGGATCATTGGCAGATCGTTGGTGCTGTAAGAAGTCGCTGCGGCAAGCCATGAAGAAGCGGCGCCCAGTTCGTTGATACCTTCCTGCAGGATCTGACCTTTCTCGTCTTCTTTATAGTATGCAACCTGCTCACGGTCCTGCGGGGTGTATTGCTGGCCGTTCGGGCTGTAAATACCAATCTGACGGAACAGACCTTCCATACCGAATGTACGCGCTTCGTCGGCGATGATCGGAACCAGACGGTCTTTAATGGAGTCGTTTTTCAGCATCACGTTCAGGGCACGGACGAAAGCGATAGTGGTAGAGATTTCTTTCTTCTGCTCTTCGAGCAGCTGTGAGAAGTCTTCCAGTTTCGGCATTTCCAGCTTCTGAGTGAATTTTGGCAGACGAGTCGGCAGGTAGCCTTTCAGCGCAGCACGACGCTCATGCAGATATTTGTATTCTGCAGAGTCTTTTTCCAGAGTGATGTACGGCAGTTTTTCCAGATTTTCATCTGTTACCGGCACGCTGAAACGATCACGGATATAGCGAACGCCATCCATGTTCATTTTCTTCACCTGGTGAGCAATGTTTTTACCTTCGGCCGCATCACCCATGCCATAACCTTTAATGGTATGCGCAAGGATTACGGTAGGCTGGCCTTTGGTGTTCTGTGCTTTATTCAGTGCAGCGAAGACTTTCTTCGGATCATGACCACCACGGTTCAGCGCCCAGATTTCGTCGTCGGTCATGTCTTTGACCAGCGCAGCGGTTTCAGGGTATTTGCCAAAGAAGTGCTCACGAACGTATTTGCCGTCACGGGACTTGAAGGTCTGGTAGTCGCCATCCACGGTTTCGTTCATCAGCTGGATCAGTTTGCCGCTGGTGTCTTTACGCAGCAGTTCATCCCAGCGGTTGCCCCAGATGACTTTGATCACGTTCCAGCCAGCGCCTGTAAAGATGCCGTCCAGTTCGTTGATGATTTTGCCGTTACCGGTGACAGGGCCGTCAAGGCGCTGCAGGTTACAGTTGATGATGAAGCACAGATTGTCCAGTTTCTCACGGGTCGCGATGGTGATCGCACCTTTGGATTCTGGCTCGTCCATTTCACCGTCGCCCAGGAACGCGTAAACGCGCTGTGCGGAGGTGTCTTTCAGACCGCGGTGTTCCAGGTACTTCAGGAATTTAGCCTGATAGATTGCACCGATCGGACCCAGACCCATGGATACGGTCGGGAACTGCCAGAATTCAGGCATCAGTTTAGGGTGCGGATAAGAAGACAGACCTTTTCCGTGAACTTCCTGACGGAAATTATTCATCTGGTCTTCGGTCAGGCGGCCTTCAAGGAAAGCACGCGCGTAAACGCCCGGAGAGATGTGGCCCTGGAAGTACACCAGATCGCCGCCGTCGTTCTCGTTGCGTGCGCGGAAGAAGTGGTTGAAACACACTTCGTACACGGTCGCAGAAGACTGGAAGGAAGCCATGTGGCCGCCCAGTTCCAGGTCTTTCTTGGAAGCGCGCAGAACGGTCATGATGGCGTTCCAGCGGATTGCGGTACGAATATTACGTTCCAGCTCCAGGTTACCCGGGTATTGCGGTTCGTCTTCAACAGCGATGGTATTGACGTAGTTACGGCTGGCTGCACCAGCAGCGACGCTAACGCCGCCCTTGCGCGCTTCACTCAGAACCTGATCGATCAGGAACTGCGCACGTTCAACACCTTCTTCACGGATGACCGATTCGATCGCTTGTAGCCAGTCGCGAGTTTCGATCGGATCCACGTCATTATTTACACGTTCTGACATGGTGCTTTTCCTTATCTGTATCTTATACGTTGGTTTATCTGGAGCCTGTCTTCCTGCGCTCTTGCTTAAAAAGCTCTTCATACGGAACAAAACGCACGAAGACAGGCCCGTCATGTAGTTGCCGTGAGCCCTCAAATGAAGGCTCTCAAAATTAACCCCGAAGGTTAACTTTCATCTTTTCGTTGCTGGAGCCGTCGTAAAGACCGATCCCGCCGGGTGTGTTCCCTGCTGAGATCCAGCAAAACTTCTTCAATGAACGCCAGGTGACGGTGAGATGCGGCACGTGCTATTTCTGGTTCCCGTGCAACAATCGCCTCGAAAATACTGGCGCGGTGGTTGCTTACCGTCGCCAGCATTTCCCGGCGTGAGTAAAGCAATTCAAAGTTCTGTCGAACGTTCTTCTCAAGCATCGGCCCCATACAACGAACCAGATGCAACAGCACAACATTATGCGCTGCTTCTGTTACAGCAACCTGATACTGCATCACCGCGTCGGCTTCTGCGTCCAGGTCTCCGCTGTCTTGTGCGGTCTGAATGACCACATGACAATCGCGAATGCGCTGCAAATCTTCTTCTGTGCCACGAAGCGCTGCGTAATACGCAGCAATCCCTTCAAGGGCATGGCGTGTTTCAAGGAGATCGAATTGTGATTCAGGATGGTCGGCCAGTAACTCAGCCAGCGGGTCACTCACGCTTTGCCACAGATTACTTTGGACGAAAGTACCACCACCCTGGCGGCGCAGGAGCAGTCCCTTCCCTTCCAAGCTTTGGATAGCCTCTCGCAGAGAAGGTCGCGAAACATCAAACTGTTTGGCCAGTTCGCGCTCTGGCGGAAGCTTTTCCCCGGGTCTCAAGGTGCCTTCGAGGATCAGGAACTCAAGTTGCTGCTCGATCACATCGGATAACTTAGGCTGTCTGATTTTGCTGTAAGCCATAATATGTGTTGTTCTCTGCGAGTAGCGACTCTGTAAGTTGCCGGAGTCAATTGGTAATACCAATTTAAAAAACGTGGCCGTAAAGTAACAAAGTATTCACCTTGTGTCCATATGGTGACCCAGTAAATGCGTCGCCCTCGCACAATTTAACAAATTCTTATCATTTCTCGATTTTTCTCTGCGTCAGATCACATTTTTTAGATCCTGAACAAATTTCCAGTCAATTTGGCTATTTGTTATGCAGACGGAGCATAAACCCCGTGCAAACTTTTGCGCATACCACTATTCTTGCCCGAACGGTAGATGATGCTGCTTTTTAGGCACAATCCAGCCGTAAATAATTAAATACAAAAAGTGTAATTATCGCCTTACATTCTTTCTAACACGCAGAATGTTATGGGTTTTGCCCCAATGACAGAGGACAGGTAAATGGTTGATCAACAACAAGGCGATGAGCTGAAGCGCGGCCTGAAAAACCGGCATATTCAGTTGATCGCGCTGGGTGGGGCTGTCGGGACAGGTCTGTTTCTGGGCAGCGCCTCCGTCATCCAGTCTGCGGGCCCTGGGATTATTCTCGGCTACGCAATCGCTGGTTTTATTGCGTTTTTAATTATGCGCCAGTTAGGCGAGATGGTCGTTGAAGAGCCGGTTGCCGGGTCATTCAGCCATTTTGCCTATAAATACTGGGGCGGATTTGCCGGGTTTGCATCCGGCTGGAACTACTGGGTGCTGTACGTGCTGGTGGCGATGGCAGAGCTGACAGCGGTCGGTAAATACATCCAATTCTGGTGGCCGGAAATCCCTACCTGGGTTTCTGCTGCGGCCTTCTTCGTACTGATCAACGCCATCAACCTCACCAATGTTAAAGTCTTCGGTGAGATGGAATTCTGGTTTGCAATCATCAAAGTGGTTGCGGTTGTGGCGATGATCCTGTTCGGCGGCTGGTTGCTGTTCAGCGACACTGCCGGTCCGCAGGCGACCGTACGTAACCTGTGGGAACAAGGCGGATTCCTGCCGCATGGTATGACCGGGCTGGTAATGATGATGGCGATCATCATGTTCTCCTTCGGCGGCCTTGAGCTGGTGGGGATTACTGCGGCAGAAGCCGATAATCCTGAAGTCAGCATTCCTAAAGCGACCAATCAGGTTATCTACCGCATCCTGATTTTCTATGTGGGCTCACTGGCAGTACTGCTTTCCCTGATGCCGTGGACCCGCGTCGGGCCGGACACCAGCCCGTTTGTCCTTATTTTCCATGAACTGGGTGATGCGCTGGTTGCGAATGCCCTGAACGTGGTGATCCTGACAGCCGCACTTTCGGTCTACAACAGCTGCGTTTACTGTAACAGCCGCATGTTGTTTGGTCTGGCACAGCAAGGCAATGCCCCTAAAGCCCTGATGAAAGTCGACAAACGTGGTGTACCTGTGGCTTCTATCCTCGTTTCTGCGGTCACTACTGCACTGTGCGTTCTGATCAACTATCTGATGCCAGCCGAAGCCTTTGGTTTGCTGATGGCGCTGGTGGTTTCTGCACTCGTCATCAACTGGGCGATGATCAGCCTGGCGCACATCAAATTCCGTCAGGCGAAGCGTCGTGAAGGCGTGGAACCTAAGTTCAAAGCGCTGCTGTACCCGGCCGGTAACTACATCTGTCTGCTGTTCATGGCCGCGATTCTGGTCATTATGGCGATCACCCCTGGCATGGCTATCTCCGTATGGCTGATCCCTGTCTGGCTGGTGGTTCTGGGCGTGGGTTACTGGATCAAGAATCAGCAAAGCGGGAAATCCGTAAACGCTTAAGCAATCGTAATAATTTAAAATCCTCAGACGCCCCGGCTAAGTCACTTACCGGGGCGTCTTGTTATACAGGTCACACTTTTTCCCAGATGACCAAATCGTCCATCTTCACGACTCTTACCTCCTGACTCCTCTTCGCTTCTCCAGCCAATACTCAACGCTATCAAACAGTTTTTTAACAACTGACCTTTTTAACCAATAGCCGGAGAACATCCATGAAGGAAGGCGCGCTGTCGTTCAAAGAAAAAGTAGCGTACGGAATGGGAGATGCGGGCTGCAATATGATTGGCGGCGCCATCATGTTGTTTCTCAATTATTTTTATACCGATGTTTTCGGCCTTGCCCCGGCGCTGGTCGGCGTATTGCTGTTGTCGGTGCGTATTATCGACGCCGTCACTGACCCGATAATGGGAGCGATTGCTGACCGCACCACCACCCGCTGGGGCCGGTTCCGTCCGTATTTATTATGGATATCGGTGCCCTACGTTCTGTTCAGTGTGCTGATGTTTACCACACCGGAATGGAGCTACAACAGCAAAGTTATCTATGCTTTCATCACCTATTTCCTGATGTCGCTGACTTATACCGCCATCAATATTCCGTACTGTTCATTGGGCGGCGTGATTACCGCCGACCCGCACGAACGCGTCGCCTGCCAGTCTTACCGCTTCTTTATGGTCGGTATCGCGACGCTAATTTTGTCTTCAACCCTTTTGCCCATGGCCGATTTCTTCGGGGGCGCGGACAAAGCTAAGGGCTACCAGATGTCGATGGGCGTGATGGCGATCATCGCGCTGTTTATGTTCCTGTTCTGCTTCAGTTCTGTGAAAGAACGCATCCAGCCTGCCGTACCGTCCAAACACGCCTTAAAATCTGACCTGAAAGACGTGTGGAAAAACGACCAGTGGGTTCGCATTCTGCTGCTGACTTTCTGTAACGTGTGTCCGGGCTTTATCCGCATGGCGGCCACCATGTATTACGTCACCTGGGTGATGGAAAAATCGACGTCATTCGCCAGTATGTTTATCAGTCTCGGCGTAGTCGGCATGATGATTGGCAGCGCGCTGGCGAAACCGCTGACGGACAAATACTGCAAACTGAAAGTCTTCTTCTGGGCCAACATCATCCTGACCATTTTCTCCTGCGGCTTCTATTTCCTTGATCCCCATGCAACAACACTGATTCTGGTGGCGTACTTCATCCTGAACATCATGCATCAGCTCCCTTCCCCGCTGCACTGGTCACTGATGGCCGATGTGGATGATTACGGCGAATGGAAAACCGGTAAACGCGTCACCGGCATAAGCTTCTCCGGTAATCTGTTCTTCCTCAAATGCGGACTGGCAGTCGCCGGTGCGATGGTCGGCTTCCTCCTCTCCGCTTATGGCTACAATGCCGGAGCCACGCAGCAAAGTGATCACGCAATCAACGGGATTGTTCTGCTGTTTACCGTCATTCCCGGCGTCGGTTATCTCATTACGGCAGGGGTTGTACGCCTGCTGAAAGTGGATCGCGAAACCATGCGGACAATTCAGGCTGACCTGGAAATTCGCCGTCGCAACTATCGCGAACTCAATGAATATCATGATGAAAAGCAGGCGCAAGAACTTGCCTCTGTCCCCCTTCACAGCAAGGAGCTGAAACATGAGTAATTACCCGAATCCGCTGATTGAACAACGCGCGGATCCTCATATCTGGCAGCACCGCGATGGCCAGTATTACTTTATTGCCTCGGTTCCGGAATATGACCGGCTGGAGATCCGCCGCTCGTCAACACTGACCGGACTTGCCGATGCGCCAGCCACGGTTGTCTGGCATAAGCCTGAAACCGGCCCGATGAGCGCGCTTATATGGGCGCCGGAACTGCATTTCATCGACGGTAAATGGGTTATTTATTTCGCCGCTGCGCCATCACAGGAGATTGTGGACGGATTGTTCCAGCACAGGATGTATGCGCTGGTGTGTGAGGAGGCAGATTCTCTCACAGGAAAATGGCAGGAGAAAGGCCGCATTCAGACCCCGATCGACAGCTTCTCGCTTGATGCCACGCACGTTGAGCATCTGGGAAAAAGCTATTATCTGTGGGCACAGAAAGACCCGGAAATTCGCGGAAATTCCAACTTATATCTGGCTGAAATGGAAAATCCGTGGACACTGAAATCACCTCCCGTCATGCTCAGCAAACCGGAGCTGGACTGGGAAATTATCGGTTTCTGGGTCAACGAAGGTCCCGCCGTAGTTACGCATGGCGATAAAATTTTCATTACTTATTCCGCCAGCGCCACAGATGAAAATTACTGCATTGGCCTGCTTTGGGCAGATCTCAACAGCAATCTGATGGACACGGCTAACTGGCATAAATCTCAGCATCCGGTATTCAGCACTCAGGCGCAGAACAAACAGTTCGGTCCCGGCCACAACAGCTTTACCCGCAACGAACAGGGCGAAGATGTGCTGGTGTATCACGCACGAAACTACACGGAAATTGAAGGCGATCCGCTGTATGACCCGAACCGGCATACGCGCATCAAAACCTTCCGTTGGGATGAAAACGGGATGCCAGATTTCGGCGAACCCGCCGCCGATAACCGCCCGCTGACCTTACAAAAGCAGCGCGGATAAAAAGCCAAAAGCCCGGACATGAAAATGTACCGGGCTTTTTAATTCGACCTGTAGAATAGAATTTTCGTTAAATCAGCGTGCCGTAAATCGTCAGCAGTGCAACGACCACCAGAATAATCATCGTCACTTTACGTGCCAGACTTACCGCAGCACGGGGAGTTTGTACAGGATCGGTATGCGGATCACGCGCCAGTGAGAACTGCGCCAGCCGTGTCAGCACCTGATACTGCGAGGAATGAATATCGCCGAGCGAGGCAAACCATGCCGGTAACGCTTTCTCACCATGCCCGAGCAGCGCATACGCCGCACCGGCAAGACGAACAGGGATCCAGTCAAGAACATGCAACAGGCTGTCGACGCCCGACTGCGAACGTTTAAGCGGCGTCATGTGCCGCGCCAGCCAGGTCTGATAACCCCGGAGAACGGCATATCCGCCTAATGCAACAGGCCCGAAAGGCCCGCAGACCACAAACCAGAACAACGGTCCGAGATAATAACGGTAGTTTATCCACAAGAGTGCGTTTTGCAGTTCTCGCAAACGGGCTTCTTCCGTGCAATCACTCGGCAAACCGTGGATCAGCGCCAGCTCCTCCGCCATCTCTTTACAGGCGTCCGCATCTCCCTGACGGGCAGATTTCAAATAGGCGCGGTAATGTTTGCGTTTGATGCCTGCGCCGATACACAGCAGACATAAAATCACCCAGATAACGAGGGAAGGCACGCCAAAGAATAACCCGTGCAGGGCACGCAAAATGGCCCAGATAATCGCCATCCAGACAATCGTAATCGCCAGCGTTTTGACTAAGGAAGTCTGCCGCCCGCGACGGAAAATGAACTCAAACCGATGATCCAGCTGCCAGTGTTCACCCAGTTTGAACAACCGCTCCCAAGCCAGCACCAGCAGCAAAGTAAATAACGTCATCGACTATCACTCTCTCTACATATTCTTAAAACAAAAAAAACCGGCGGCCTTTTCACTCACTGGTCAGAAGACTCATTTTGCCCTACCGGCGATGCCAACAGCTTGCGATATAATGCCCAGTCGAACTCAGGGCCGGGATCTGTTTTACGCCCCGGCGCAATATCGCTGTGCCCGGTAATGGCGTCCAGACTAATCGGATAGTGCTTAATTAACAAGCCGGTAACGTCAGCAAGGCTGCGATACTGCGCCTGCGTAAAGGGCACAAAATCGGTGCCTTCCAGCTCAATACCAATCGAAAAATCATTGCAGCGCTCACGCCCGCGCCAGCTGGAAACACCGGCATGCCACGCGCGTTTATCAAACGGAACATATTGAACAATCTCGCCATTTCGTCGGATCAGACAATGTGCCGCTACGCGCAGCTGGTGGATCCCTTCAAAGTAAGGATCATCCTGCGGATCCAGCGTACCGGTAAATAATTGATCAATGTAAGGGCCACCAAACTTTCCGGGTGGCAGGCTGATGTTATGGACGACCAGCAAAGAAGGGATCTCGTCGTCAGGACGGAGATCAAAATGAGGGGAAACGACCTGCCGGGCTCCGGCAATCCAGCCATGTTCTAAGTGCATCAAAGGCCTCAATGATGTGCTTGTGTGGTACTTATCACAGCAACAGGGTAGCATGTTTTTTTGTCCTTCTTATCCGCCATTTCGGAGTATTTGTATGTCTACACGCAGCTACAGCCCTGAAAGTCGCCGCGCACAGTTACTCGAACGTATTCAGCATGATATCCCCGCCATTGTGACTCAGGCGCTTGGCGAAGACCTCGGGGGCGAGGCCAACGCTAACAACGACTTAACCGCACAGCTTCTGCCGCAGGATAAAGATGCGAGCGCGACGATCATCACCCGCGAAGTCGGTATTTTTTGCGGACAACGCTGGCTGGATGAAGTCTTCCACCAACTGGCCGGTGAAAAAGTTTCTGTAAAATGGCACGTCAAAGACGGCGATGTTGTTTCTGAAAATCAGAGATTATGTGAGCTGACCGGCTCTGCGCGTATGCTGCTAACCGGCGAACGCACCGCACTGAATTTCGTCCAGACACTCTCGGGCGTGGCTACCGAAGTAAATCACTACGTGAAAATCCTCGAAGGCACCAAAACCCGGTTGCTGGACACGCGCAAAACATTGCCGGGGCTGCGTACAGCGCTGAAATATGCCGTCCTGTGCGGTGGCGGAAGCAACCATCGTCTCGGCCTGGCCGATGCATTTCTTATTAAAGAAAACCACATTATTGCCTGTGGCTCGATTAAAGCTGCCGTTGAACGCGCATTGTGGATCCACGCGGATGTTCCTGTCGAAGTGGAAGTGGAATCACTCGACGAACTTCAGCAGGCGCTGGATGCCGGCGCTGACATTATCATGCTCGATAACTTCACCGTTCCGATGATGCGTGAAGGTGTTGCCCTGACCGCTGGCCGTGCGCTGCTAGAAGTCTCCGGCAACGTCACAGAGAAAACGCTGCGTGAATTTGCCGAAACGGGTGTGGATTACATCTCCGTGGGTGCCCTGACCAAGCATGTCCGCGCAATGGATCTCTCAATGCGTTTTAGCTGAGCATTCTGCGCTGTTGCCCCTGAATTCCATTTCAGGGGCAACACGACTTCCCTTCGGTCTATTTCATCTTGCCGCACTACCCTCCCACTCAACACTTCTGACCGCCAGCCTCTTTTTCATTTGTCTTTCATTGCTGCGAGACGTGCCGCAAAAGTTTTGACGCGTTTGTCGTCTCCGGTAAAGACCGTGGAAGGCATCCTGGAAAACTCACCAAAGGCACTGGCAGAAATTTTCTTCCCCATTTAGTTTGCTGCCGAGCAACAACCCAGCAGCCTCACAAATGGAGAACGCCATGCAACGGCAACAAGGATTTACCCTCATTGAACTGATGGTCGTGATCGCAATAATTGCGATTCTGAGCGCCATTGGTATTCCCGCTTACCAAAGTTACATCCAGAAAGCCGCAATGACCGACATGCTGCAAACCATGGTGCCGTATAAAACCGGTGTCGAGCTGTGCGTCATTGATACCGGCTCATTAAGCAGCTGCAATGCAGGCAACGAAGGTATTCCGGCAGTCGCCACCAGCCGTTATGTCAGTAAAACGCAGGTCACTGCAGGCGTGATTTCACTGACTGGCCAGCAGGCACTCAACGGGCTAAGCGTTGTCATGACCCCCTCTGTAGATGCTCAGGCCGGCGGCATTATCTGGAACCGCACCTGCACCAGCGCCGGCAATGCCGCAATGGTAGAAGCCTGCGAAAGCGTTTTCCGTTTTGATACCACGGGAGCCGTAAAATGACCGATATCCCGCTCAATCCTGTTTCACCAACAGATAGCCAAAGGCAGCACAGCGATGCCTCGCTGGACGCCCTTTGTCAGCGTTACAAAGCCATCATTGTGCATCGCGATAAACAGACGATCCGCGTTGCCTGTCATGAAGCGGAAGCTGAGACAGAAACGCTGAGTAACGTGCTGCGCTTTGCCAGCGGATTGAAAGTTCAGGTGGAACGCTGGCCGCAGGCCAGAATGGAACAACACAAGGAAAAGAGCCCGGCGAATGTGAAGCAGGAATCCGCCACCGGGGAGCAATCCCCATCGTCAGGAAGCCCTGAAGATAATGCGCTGAATGACCAAAGCGATGCACCGGTGGTGAACGTCCTCAACCAGATTCTGCGGCAGGCAATCAGCCGCAGGGCGTCGGATATCCATTTTGAACCCTACGAAAACAGTTTCCGCGTACGGGTGAGAATTGACGGCGTGTTGCAGGAAATCCCCGGTCCTGAATTTTCGATGGCAGCGGGTGTTTGCGCGCGGCTGAAAATCATGGGGCAACTTAACGTCGCCGAGCGTCGCTTGCCGCAGGACGGCCAGCTTTCCGTCATGCTGCAAAATCAGCGTTATTCCATGCGCGTCTCTTCCCTGCCCACCCTGCATGGTGAAAAAATCGTTCTGAGGATCCTGCACATGACCCAGCAGGATCTGGCGATGTCTCAGTTAGGCTTCACGCTGCGCGATTTGGAATACTTTAAAGCCGCGCTCAAGCATCCGCAGGGGCTGATCCTCGTGACAGGGCCGACAGGCAGCGGCAAAACGGTGACACTTTACAGCGGATTACGCCATCTCAACGCCATCTCACGCAATATCAGCAGCGTTGAAGATCCGGTTGAAATCCCGGTCAGTGGCATCAATCAAACGCAGATCAACAGCAAGACGGATCTGAGTTTTGCCAGCGTTCTGCGTGCATTGTTGCGACAGGATCCGGATGTGATCATGGTCGGCGAAATTCGTGATAGAGAAACGGCTGAGATCGCCGTTAAAGCCGCACAGACTGGCCATCTGGTGCTTTCCACGCTGCATACCAACTCAACGTGTGAAACACTGACCCGTCTGCGGCAGATGGGCATTGAAGGTTTCCATATCGCAGCCAGTTTGCGTCTGGTCATTGCCCAAAGGTTGGTGCGAAAACTGTGCCCGCACTGCCGGAAGCCACATCTGTCCCTGGTCGTAAACGGGCCGGACGGCAACAGCGGGCCCGCGCCAATGTGGCGGGCAGCGGGCTGCAATCAATGCTTTTCCGGCTATTACGGCAGGATGGGGATTTACGAAATACTGAACATCACTCCCCGGCTCCAGCAGGCACTGGTGGCCGATGCCAGTGTCAGCGAGCTGAGTAAAATCGCCCGTGAACAGGGGCAAAAGACATTACAGGAAGCGGGAATGTTGCTGGTTGAACAAGGTATCACCTCACTTGAAGAGCTTTATCGGGTGACCGGAGAAGGTCATTGCGCATGAGTGAAACGCCAGTGATCGCTCCAAAATGGCGGCTTTTTCACTGGCAGGCTATTGATACTCAGGGAAACATCCAGCAAGGCGATGCCATTGAGATAACCAAAGACAGCATTTATCAGCAACTTTTTGTTGCGGGTTTACAACCACTGAAGATCACAATGATCCGGCGCCTGACATCCGGTTATTGGAAAAATCAGGAGCGTATTTCCGTTGTCAGGCAACTCGCTACACTGCTACAGGCCGGATTGCCGCTGGTCAGCAGCCTGACGCTGCTGGCAAACGAACATCCGAAACCCGCCTGGCACTGCGTTTTGCATAACGTGGCGAAAGGCGTCAGGGAAGGCAAACCGTTATCGGCTATGCTGAGTGCTTACCCTGACGTTTTCCCGCCGATTTACCGGCAACTCGTTTCTATCGGCGAGCTGACCGGTCAGTTAGACCAATGCTGTTTGCAACTGGCGGCGCAACAGGAACAACAGGCGGAACTGAAAGCGAAAGTGAAAAAGGCGCTGCGCTATCCGCTGATTGTCAGCGTCATCGCTACCTTCGTCACACTGTTAATGCTGACGCTGGTTCTGCCGGAGTTTGCGAAAATCTATGCCACCTTTGATGCGCAGTTGCCCTGGTTTACCCGTATGTTGATCGGTGTTTCCGACGTGCTGGTCAGCTCAGGGCCATGGCTGACCGGTATTGTCTCGTGTTGTTGTTTTGGCTATCAGCAAAAGTTGCATCCGCACATTCGCTGGAAGTTGCGCGAACAAAAGCTGCTTTTGCGATTGCCACTGACTTCACGGCTGGTCACTGACAGTTGCCTCAGTCAGGTTTTTCAAACGCTGGCGATGACACAACGCGCCGGAATGACACTGATTTCCGGGCTGACTGCCGCGTCGGCATCTGTGTCAAACTTACATTTCCAGACAGCTCTCGACGTGATTCGCGAAAAAATTATGCAGGGGACGCCATTACATAAAGCGTTTCAGGGGTCACCGCTGTTTCCTGCGTTATGTCAGCAGTTGATAAAAATCGGTGAGGAATCAGGAACGCTCGATGAGCTGTTACTTAAGCTGGCGCTGTTGCATAATAACAAGGCAAATTCGCTGGCGGATACGTTATCTCAAACGATTGAGCCAGTACTGATGGCAGTGATGGGCGTGATTGTTGGAGGATTAGTGATTGCGATGTACTTGCCCATTTTTCAGCTGGGTTCGGTGATGGGATGACGATGGCACGGGGAAAATAATTGCGGCGAAAACGTATTTCGCCGCGGATAATTTTACCGATTTATTTGCTGCCGAACAGGCGGTTTTCCTGCTCTGCGACACGAATAAAGGTAGTACGTTTGGTCAGTTCTTTGAGACGTTCTGCGCCGACATAGGTACAGGCAGAACGCAGGCCGCCAAGAACGTCACGAACGGTATTTTCGACCGGTCCGCGCAAAGGCAGTTTTACAGTTTTGCCTTCCGCAGCGCGATATTCGGCGACACCGCCAACGTGGCGTTTCATTGCCGATTCTGAGCTCATACCGTAGAAGAGCATGAATTTTTCACCATTTTCTTCAACGACAGTACCTTCACATTCTTCGTGTGCTGCCAGCATACCGCCAAGCATCACGAAGTCTGCGCCGCCGCCGAAAGCTTTCGCCACATCCCCAGGAACGGCACAACCGCCATCACTGACGATTTGTCCGCCCAGCCCGTGAGCAGCATCCGCACATTCGATAACGGCAGAAAGTTGCGGATAGCCAACACCGGTTTTCACACGCGTGGTACACACAGAACCCGGGCCGATACCGACTTTAACGATATCTGCGCCAGAAAGAATTAACTCTTCAACCATTTCGCCTGTGACCACGTTACCGGCGCAAATGACTTTGTCCGGGCAGGCCTGACGAACGCGTTGCAGAAAACCGACGAAGTGTTCGGAATAGCCGTTAGCCACGTCAAGGCAGACAAATTTCAGCAGCGGAGAAAGCGCGAGGATTTGCAGTGTTTTAACAAAATCAGCTTCCGACGTGCCAGTCGACACCATCACATTTTTTAATACTGACTCTTCAGCGGAGGTGATGAAAGCCTGCCATTGCTCAACGCTGTAATGCTTATGCACCGCCGTCAGCAAACCAAAAGACGCCAGTACCGTCGCCATGCGGAAAGTACCCACAGTGTCCATATTGGCAGCAATAATCGGCGTGCCTGACCAACTGATACCGGAGTGTTTGAATGTGAACGTGCGCTCAAGTTCAACTTCGGAGCGGCTTTTGAGGGTAGAACGTTTAGGGCGGATGAGTACGTCTTTAAAACCTAACTTCAAATCTTCTTCAATACGCATGACGGCTTTGTCCTGGTTTGGCGACGGATCGCTAGGGCGTACAACAAATTTTAGACACCCTTTCCAGTGGTTTTATCATACACAGGAAAATGACAACGGCAAGGATGCTTTTACAACAGACATCACAGACTTTTGATTGCGTTGGCGAATAATTTTTCGCATCAAAAACCAAGACGACCTTGGCTTGCACTTACTCATAATCTCTTTATCATTTACCTAACTAATTTTATCAGAGCGCCAGTATGAGCTATATCGTTGCATTGACCGGAGGTATCGGAAGCGGCAAAAGTACCGTTGCCGAAAGCTTCAGCCGTCATGGCGTAAGCATTGTCGATGCAGATATTATTGCCCGTCAGGTTGTAGCGCCGGGTGAACAGGCTCTGGAAGAGCTGGGCAAACGATTTGGCAAAAGTATCATTCTTAACGATGGCTCACTGAATCGCCCGGCGTTACGGGAACGTATTTTTAGTAATCCGCTTGAAAAAGAATGGGTTAATAAATTATTACACCCTATTATTCACGCCCGGACACAGCACCTTATTGCGCAAGCCGATACGCCTTACGTGCTTTGGGTAGTGCCGTTACTGATTGAAAACGGATTGCAAACGCAGGCTGATCGCGTTCTGGTGGTGGACGTCGAGCCACAAATTCAGCTTTCCCGCACCATGTTGCGCGACGGCATTGACCGCCATCAGGCTGAAAGTATTATTGCCGCGCAGGTGAGCCGTGAAAAACGCCTGGCCTGCGCGGATGACATCATTGATAACAGCGGAGATCCTCAAACGATCGAACCGCGTGTTGCCCAATTACATCGCTGCTATCTGAAACTGGCAGCGGGCGAAAACAGACAGGATATTGCCAAGCATGACTGATGTAGCTGCAACCGTTCTTTTTGAACATCCTCTGAATGAAAAAATGCGTACCTGGTTGCGTATCGAATTCCTGCTACAGCAGATGCACGCGAATGCACAAATTACTGCTGCGGCTTCAGCCCTTCTGTTCTTCCGCACCGCGTCTGATTTACTCGACGTGCTGGAGCGCGGAGAAGTCCGCACCGATTTGCTGAAAGAACTGGAACGCCAGCAACAGAAATTATCCCAATGGCAGGATGTTCCTGGGGTAGATGCGTCGCGAATTGACGGATTGCGTGCCGAACTGAAACAGTGCGCTTCCGTATTGATGAAAGCACCGCGAATCGGTCAGGCGCTGAAAGAAGATCGTCTGATTGCTTTGGTTCGTCAGCGTCAGAGTATTCCCGGTGGTTGCTGTAGTTTTGATTTGCCGACGCTGCATATCTGGCTTCATCTGGCTCAATCTCAGCGCGACAGCGAAGTCCAGAACTGGCTTGAAACACTGGCGCCACTCAACAACTCACTCACGATGGTGCTGGGTTTAATTCGCCAGTCCGGCGCTTTTCGTAATCAAATCAGCCTGAATGGTTTTTTCCAAGATAACGCAGAAGGTGCAGATCTGTTACGCTTGCGCCTCTCGTTGGAAAACCTGCTTTATCCGCAAGTTTCCGGGCACAAAACCCGTTATGCCATCCGCTTCTTACCGTTAGACAGCGAGCATGGCGTGGTTCCGGCACGACTGAATTTTGAACTTGCCTGCTGCTAGGAGTTGCAAATGGATCCTGAAATTATTGAAGTAAATTGCCCGACGTGTAACAAGACGGTGGTCTGGGGCGAAGAAAGCCCTTACCGTCCTTTTTGTTCCAAGCGCTGCCAGCTTATCGATCTCGGTGAGTGGGCCGACGAAGAGAAACGCATTCCGAGCAAAGGGGATGTGAATGATCTGGATGACTGGAGCGAAGAAGAGATTTCACACTGACATCTGTAAGATGTCGCATTTAGCAAATGTTAAAAAGGGGCGTGGCCCCTTTTTTGTGGGCGCCCTGATGCTCAGAAAATCAGAATTCGTTGTTTTTTAAGGCGCTTACGACAGCTTCGTTGGCGGGAGGAAATTCTTCCGCTTTCAGATCTGACTGCTTAACCCAGCGCTTTGGTTGCCCTTCTTTTCCATATGGCTCGCCCTGCCACTCTTCAACCAGAAAGAAGTAAAGCATGATAATGCGATCCGGAAATCTGTGTTCAAGGGTTTTCAGCAAAACAGGTGCTTTCGCTTCAATGCCCACTTCTTCCTGCAACTCACGAATGACAGCCTGCTCAGGCGTTTCACCCGCTTCTATTTTACCGCCCGGAAATTCCCAGAACCCCGCCAGGTGTGAAGACGCATCACGTTGAGTAATAAAGATTTCTTTACCAGAATTCCGGATAATACCGGCTGCGATATTCAGCTGTTTAAGCGTCACTTTTCCACCTATTGACTGACTATAATGACTGTCTTATATAAGGATTTTTACACAAAAATAAAGGCGGTGATTAGCCGCCTTTAAGATTAACACGATGACTTAGCCTGAGATCTTACTTTTGCAGGCGGCCATGGCATTGTTTGTATTTCTTACCGGAACCACATGGGCAGAGATCGTTACGGCCGACTTTACGCTCGCCAGATGCGGCAAGACGTGCAGCTTCAGCCACTTCAATTTCTTGCTGATCCTGATGGCTCAGCTGCTGCTGACGGGCCAGATGTTCGGCTTCTTCGCGGCGCTGAATTTCCATTGCTTCGATTTCTTCAGGCATACGAACCTGAACTTTACTCAGCACGCTGACCACTTCGTATTTCAGTGATTCCAGCATGGCGGCAAACATAGCAAAGGATTCGCGTTTGTATTCCTGCTTAGGATCTTTCTGCGCATAACCCCGTAAATGGATGCCCTGACGCAAGTAGTCCATCGCGGCCAGATGCTCTTTCCATAGGGAATCAAGCGTTTGCAGCATCACGCCTTTCTCGAAGTTACGCATCATTTCTGCGCCAACCACTTCTTCTTTACGGGCGTAAGATTCTTTCGCGATTTCCATAATACGTTCGCGCAGGGTTTCTTCATGCAATTCAGGCTCTTTATCCAGCCATTCTGCAATCGGCATTTCCAGCTCGAAATCTTGTTTCAGGCGATCCTGAAGACCCTGAACATCCCACATTTCTTCCAGAGACTGCGGCGGAATGTAGCTGTCGATAGTTGCTTTGAACACGTCCTCACGGATGCTGGCGATGGTTTCACTGACATCAGACACGTCCAGTAATTCGTTACGCTGGCTGTAGATCGCACGACGCTGATCGCTGGCGACATCATCGTATTCCAGCAATTGCTTACGAATATCAAAGTTACGGCTTTCAACCTTACGCTGAGCATTGGCAATCGCTTTGGTCACCCAAGGGTGCTCAATCGCTTCGCCCGGTTTCATACCCAATTTACGCATCATGCTCGACACACGGTCAGACGCAAAGATACGCATCAGGGCATCTTCCATAGACAGATAGAAGCGTGATGAACCGGCGTCACCCTGACGGCCTGCACGGCCGCGAAGCTGGTTATCAATACGGCGTGATTCATGACGCTCAGTACCGATAATGTGCAAACCGCCGGAAGCCAGAACCGCATCGTGGCGAATCTGCCAGGCTGCTTTGATTTCTGCGATTTTCTCGTCGGTTGCTTCTTCACCGAGGTTTTCAACTTCAACCTGCCAGCTGCCGCCCAGCACGATATCGGTACCACGACCGGCCATGTTGGTTGCAATGGTTACTGCGCCTGGCTGACCAGCCTGGGCGACGATATCTGCTTCTTTGGCGTGGAACTTGGCGTTCAGTACGCTGTGCGCAATACCCGCTTTAGTCAGTTCATTGGAAACGACTTCGGATTTCTCAATCGAAATGGTACCCACCAGAACCGGCTGGCCTTTGGCAGTACACTGACGGATATCTTCGATAATCGCGCCAATTTTTTCCATTTCGGTCATGTACACCAGGTCGGCCATGTCTTTACGCACCATAGGGCGGTTCGTTGGCACAACGATGGTATCCAGTTTGTAAATGGAGCTGAATTCGAACGCTTCAGTATCCGCAGTACCGGTCATACCGGCCAGTTTTTCATACAGACGGAAATAGTTCTGGAAAGTGATAGAAGCCAGCGTCTGGTTTTCGTTTTGAATATCAACGCCTTCTTTCGCTTCCACTGCCTGGTGCAAACCATCAGACCAGCGACGACCCTGCATGGTACGACCTGTGTGTTCGTCAACGATGATAACTTCACCGTCTTTCACGATGTAATCGACATCTCGGGTGAACAGCACGTGCGCGCGCAGTGCAGCGGTGACGTGGTGCATCAGCATAATGTTGGTCGGGGAATACAGAGATTCCCCCTCTTCCATAATGCCTGCCTCCACCAGCATCTCTTCGATCAGAACCAGACCGCGTTCGGTCAGATGAACCTGACGTGCTTTCTCATCCACGGAGAAGTGGCCTTCACCCTGGAAGGTGTCGGAATCTTCTTTTTCCTGACGGATCAGTTTAGGGATCAGTTTGTCCACGCGGGTGTACATCTCTGAGCTGTCTTCTGCCGGACCGGAAATGATCAGCGGAGTACGTGCTTCATCGATCAGGATGGAGTCAACCTCATCCACCAGCGCGTAGTGCAGTTTGCGTTGTACACGTTCTTCAGGGCTGAAAGCCATGTTGTCGCGCAGGTAGTCAAAGCCGTATTCGTTATTTGTACCGTAAGTGATGTCGGCAGCGTAAGCAGCGCGTTTAGCCGGAGAAGGCATGCCTGGCAGGTTAATACCGATGCTCAGACCGAGGAACTCAAATAATGGACGGTTATTTTCGGCGTCACGCTGGGCTAAGTAGTCGTTGACGGTCACAACGTGAACGCCTTTACCGCTCAGTGCGTTCAGGTAAGCCGGCAGCGTTGCGGTCAGCGTTTTACCTTCACCGGTACGCATTTCCGCGATGCAGCGCTCATTCAGCACCATACCGCCGAGTAACTGGACGTCAAAGTGACGCATACCGAAGACACGCTTACTGGATTCGCGAACCACCGCAAAGGCTTCCGGGATCAGAGTCTCCAGGACTTCGCCTTTCGCCAGACGCTCACGGAACTCATCGGTTTTAGCTCGCAGTTGTTCGTCGGTCAGCTTTTGAATTTCAGGTTCCATGCGGCCGATAAGGTCCACAACTTTACGCATACGGCGCAGTGTACGATCGTTACGGCTACCAAAAACTTTGGTCAATAATTTGATTAACATGATGCTTAATATCTCTTGGAGGCCATTAAATGCAGCCACTAATTTATTGATTTATAGATAGAGTTTAAATTTACAGTCTGTTAAATCAGGAAGGCCGGGCCGGCACGAATGCCTTGCACCTGTGCTAACCACAGTCCGGTTTGATGCGATGAAGAGAAATTCAGGAAAGGTTGTTGCGTGTGACGGATGATAACAGGCGGTTTGGACTCATGCGTCAGTAATGCATTCAGGGTCACCAGCAGCGCAAGTTGCTGTACGTGAAGAGGTTCTGCTTGCTGTGCGACAATTTCAGGTTGAGCCGCGGTGTAAACCACCTGCGGTGCCAGCGCAAAAGAAAGATGACGGATGACCGTGCGCAGTGCATGCTGCTGCCAGTAATCCACACCGAAAGACGGGCGGCGATTTGCCTGGAGCAACGCGAGGTTACTCAGCCCTGTACTGCCGATGTTAAGTCGGTTTAGACTTGAGGACGTATTGGGAACCGCAGGCAGTTCCGTTTGCGAGAGGTTCGTTGACACGCCAAGGCTCGCCGCTACCATCCCCAACAGGAGATGCGGCCAAAAATACCTTCTGCCAAATTGTCGCCAACGATTTAGAATACCAATCACAAGTTTACAATCCGCCGGAGCCCATCATGCGCGATAGCCGCCCACAATTATTAGATATCCTGTTCGATGATGCCTCTTCCACAGAGCAAAGCCCGCTGCGTATTGTTCAACAGCGTGCTGCGGCGTTATTAAAACTTAACCGCGCAGTGAAAGGTCTGTTACCGGCGCCCATGCAACCATGGTGTCGTGTCGGTAATTATCGACAGGGAGTTTTAGTACTTGAGATAGCTAATGCCAGCTGGATGATGCGCTTACGCTATGAACAACCCGCATTACTCTCTGCACTTCGAGCGCAAATTCTACCATCATTGTCGTCAATCGACATCAGGATTAATCCTTCGCTCATGGCGAAAATGGAAAATGCGTCGCAGATTGCGGTTAAAAATAAAGCGATCGCATCTGAATCGATGCCGGTCAGACATTTGAGTGCGCAGAGTGCGGAAGAATTACGGGGACTGGCGAGCCGTAGCCCGGAAAAACTCAGAAAGGCATTAGAACGACTGGCTGAATTGGCCGGAGAGGGTGCCAAAACAACCAGTCGTAATAAGTAATGATATCAGTACCGATTACGCCAATACTGTGGAAGGTGCTTTAAAAGCCAGAGGCATTTCAGCTTCATCCTGGAAGGTTACTAATTCCCAGGCTTCCTGCTTAGCCAATACCGCTTGCAATAACTTGTTGTTCAACGCATGGCCAGACTTGAATGCGGTAAACGCACCAATGATGTTATGCCCACACATGAACAGGTCACCGATAGCATCAAGCATTTTGTGACGAACGAATTCATCTTCAAAACGCAGGCCATCTTCGTTAAGCACACGGTAATCATCCACAACAATCGCGCAATCAAAGCTGCCACCCAGGCACAAACCACGTGACTGCAGGTACTCGATATCACGCATGAAACCAAAAGTACGTGCGCGGCTGATTTGGCGAACAAATGCTTCTGCGGAGAAGTTCATTTTGTAACGCTGTGAACTGGAATCAATCGCCGGGTGATTAAAGTCGATAGTGAAGTCCAGAGAGAAACCATTGAATGGTTTGAACTCCGCCCACTTATCACCGTCTTCAACACGCACAGTTTCTTTGATGCGCAGAAATTTCTTCGCGCTGTTCAGTTCTTCGATCCCAGCGTCCATCAACAGATAGACGAAAGGCGCGGCGCTACCGTCCATAATCGGCACTTCAGGCGCATCGACTTCGATAACAATGTTATCAATGCCCAGACCCGCTAATGCCGCATTAAGGTGTTCAACCGTAGAAATGCGTACGTCATGCTCATTGACCAGGCAAGTACAGAGCATGGTATCACGCACGGATTTTGCATCTGCCGGGAAATCAACCGGTGGATTCAAGTCAGTGCGACGATAGATGACCCCGGTATTTGCCGGTGCAGGACGCAGAGTCAGGGTGACTTTCTTGCCGGTATGCAAACCGACGCCCGTCGCCTGAACGATACGTTTTAATGTACGTTGTTTGATCATCGTATTTATCTCGCAATGTTATCCATCCAACCGACCTAAGCTTACCTTAAGATCGGTGGGACAGTTTAGCACAAAGAGCGGAGATCCTACAATTCGGACTAGTCTGCCTGCTTACGCAGGAAGGCCGGGATGTCCAAATAGTCGGGCTCTTTATTAGATTGCGCGCTTTGATCATTCACCACTTTAGCCGCTGGCTTGTTTTCCTGCGGCAACGGAGACATCCCGTGCTGCTGGTAACGGTGATCCATCACTGGCTGGCTGGCTGGCTTGTTGGTCACCAAAGTGATCTCTGGACGTTTGTCCATGCCGATGCCGGTCGCAACCACGGTAACACGCAGTTCGTCATTCATTTCCGGGTCAAGGGAAGTACCGATAACTACGGTGGCGTTGTCAGAAGCGAAAGCACGGATAGTGTTACCCACAGTTTCGAATTCATCCAGACGCAGGTCGAAGCCCGCTGTAATGTTGACCAGTACGCCGCGCGCGCCGGACAAGTCGATGTCTTCCAGCAACGGGCTGGAGATCGCCATTTCAGCCGCTTCTTCAGCACGGTCTTCACCACATGCCACGCCGGAACCCATCATGGCATAACCCATTTCGGACATTACGGTGCGCACATCAGCAAAGTCGACGTTCATCAGACCCGGACGGGTGATCAGCTCTGCGATACCCTGTACCGCACCTTTCAGCACGTCATTGGCCGCACCGAAAGCGTCCAGCAGAGAGATACCGCGACCCAGAACTTTCAACAGTTTGTCGTTCGGGATAGTGATCAGGGAGTCCACATGCTTGGACAGCTCAGCGATACCCTGCTCCGCGAATGCCATACGCTTCTTGCCTTCAAAGTTGAAAGGCTTAGTCACGACAGCAACGGTCAGAATACCCAAATCTTTTGCAACTTCAGCTACCACTGGCGCAGCACCGGTACCGGTACCGCCGCCCATGCCCGCTGCGATAAAGACCATGTCAGCACCTTCAAGCGCAGCGCGCAGGGCTTCACGGTCTTCTTCTGCAGAATTGCGACCCACTTCAGGGTTCGCGCCAGCACCCAGACCTTTGGTAATACCGCTACCGATCTGAATTGTCTGGCCTACAGCCGTTTTACGCAACGCCTGGGCGTCTGTGTTAACGGCAAAGAATTCAACACCTTCGATGCGCTCACGCACCATGTGTTCGACAGCGTTACCGCCGCCACCGCCGACGCCGATGACTTTAATCACCGCGTCGTTGGTCAGTTCCATAGGTTCAAACATAGTTTCTCTCCGTTTTGTGCCTGTCGCGTCGGGATCAAAAACCATAACAGCATGATCCCGTTGTTAAAACATTAAAACTCTTTTCTCAGCCAGCTGTTGATTCTTTTGAACCAGTTGCCCACTGAGGCGCGTTTTTCCACTTCGGCCTCACCGCTCAGGTGAGACTCTTTTCCATAGTGCAGCAGCCCTACAGCCGTTGAGTAGTAAGGTTCCTGCGCATAATCTGTCAGCCCTGTGATGTTCAGAGGTTGCCCGATACGCACCTGGGTATGGAATACCCGCTGCGCACAAGCTGCCAGACCATCAATTTGTGCTGCGCCGCCTGTCAAAACAATACCGGCGGCCAGATGATGTTTTACGCCTTGCTGACGTAACTGCTCCTGCAATTGCAAAATTTCGTCGTTCACTAGATTCAGCAATTCTGTATAACGAGGCTCGATGACTTCAGCCAATGTCTGACGTTGCAGACTGCGCGGAGGGCGTCCGCCTACGCTCGGCACTTCGACGTTTTCGTCTTTGCCGACAATCGAACCTAATGCACAACCGTGGCGAACCTTGATAGCTTCGGCATCGGTCGGTGGCGTTCCAAACGCATAAGCGATGTCGCTGGTGACCACGTTCCCTGCATAAGGGATAACCTTAGTATGACGTAGTGCGCCACCGGTATAAACCGCGATATCCATGGTTCCACCACCAATATCGACGACACAGACTCCTAATTCGCGCTCATCTTCGGTCAGAACCGCATAACTGGCAGCCAGACCGGCAAAAATCAGCTGGTCAACTTTCAAGCCACAGCGTTCAACCGCTTTCACAATGTTCTTCGCCATATCGTTATGGCAGGTAATCAGGTGAACTTTTGCCTGCATACGCACGCCGGAAAGTCCGACAGGGTTTTTGATCCCTTCCTGATAATCAATGGCGTATTCCTGAGGGATCACATGCAGAACACGATGTTCGTCACGTACGCGTACCGACTTCGCGGTATGCACAACGTTCTCTACATCTTCCTGCGTGACTTCCTCTTCTGAAATAGGAACCATCCCTATTTCATTCTGGCAACTGATATGTTTACCAGACAAAGCAAGGTAAACAGAGGAAATCTGGCAATCCGCCATCAGTTCAGCCTGATCGATGGCGCGCTGTACGCACTTCACCACCGATTCCAGATCATTCACGCCACCCTTGTCCATGCCCCGGGACGGGCAACTGCCCACACCGATAATATTGACCATGCCATCGGGCAGAACTTCCCCCACCAATGCGGCGACTTTTGCCGTACCGATTTCCAGCCCAACTACCAGTTTTCTGTCCGTCGACTTGATCATTGTTGTTTAGCCTGTGCCTGATTCTGTTGCTGATTACTGTTTTGCTGGTCAATAAACTCCGGAGCCCAACCTACCGACGCACCGCTGTCATAACGTAAATCGACATACGTAATGCGTTTTTTATCGGCTTCAGCCTGTTGCTGGAATCGCGGGTAAAGCTCGATAAAACGTTGTAAACGCCCCATCCGGTCATCTCTCCCCAATTCCAGCCGGACGTCGCTATCCAGAGTTAACTGCCACGAGTGACGCGCACTCATTGCTACTGCCTTCAGCGTGAATTTCCCGGCGGCCAGCGCCTGGCTCATCGTTTGAAAGCCCTGCAAAACATCCTGTTCGCTGCCTTCCGGACCGTAAAGCAACGGCATTTTCTGTTTGACCACACGTTCAGCGGGTATGCTGAATGATTTGCCATCGGCATCAACCATATGCAGATCATTCCAGTGTGCGACCGGCACATACTCCACCAGGTGAATCTTCAATTCATTCGGCCATTGCTTGCGGACGCTGACCTGTTTTATCCAGGGTAAACGTTCAATCTGCTGCTGAATGACGTTTACATCCTGCGTCATGAACGTTCCCGGTGCCCCTAAGGACAGAATCGCCTGACGAATATCATCGTTGGTCGTGTAATGACGTTCTCCCGTAACCACAAGCTGAGACAACGGCAACCGGCTCGCATCCTGCATCCAGCCAATAACGGCCCACGCACTCCATAAAATAGTTCCTACCACCAACAGCAAGAACACAATCCCTGCCAGCTGGCCACCGTTACTGCGACGGCCGCTGTTGCTCTCGGCCGTCTCACGCTCTCGGGTATTCAGGGCGGCTTGAGACATATCAGTCAGCCAAAGCCAGAATACGGAAAACGAGTTGCGGGAAGCTCAGCCCGGAATGTTTAGCCGCCATCGGCACTAAGCTGTGGCTGGTCATTCCTGGCGAAGTATTCACTTCCAGCAAATTAAAGCTGCCGTCACCATCCTGCATCACGTCAACACGCCCCCAGCCACTGCAATCGAGTGCCTGATAAGCCTGCAAGGCCAGCGCAGATAACTGTTTTTCCTGCTCCTCGCTTAAACCGCTCGGGCAAAAATACTGTGTTTCGTCAGAAAGATACTTCGCCTGATAGTCATAAAACGTTCCGGCTGGCTGGATGCGGATTGATGGCATAACCTGATCGCCCACGATAGCTACCGTGTATTCCGGGCCACTTAACCATTTTTCAATCAGTACGTTATCGTCATGACGGAAGCCTTCCTGCAGGGCTGGCAACAACTCTTTTTCCGTTGTCACTTTGCTCATGCCGACGCTCGAACCTTCGCGGCTCGGTTTGACGATAACCGGCAGGCCTAACTCGGCGATTTTAGCCGCCAGAGCGCCCTGCCCTGCTTCTTCAATTTGTGAACGATGCAATGCCACGAACGGGGCAACCGGCAAACCCAGCGCCTGCCACACCAGCTTGGTACGGAATTTATCCATGGTCAGCGCGGAAGCCATCACGCCGCTGCCGGTATACGGCAGGCCGATTTGCTCGAGCAATCCTTGCAACGTACCGTCTTCACCGCCGCGGCCATGCAGCGCGATAAAGACTTTGCTGAACCCTTCTTCTTTAAGAAGCGCCACGTTGAATGTTTTGGTGTCGATGCCATGCGCATCCACACCTGATTCGCGTAAACCTGCCAGCACGGCAGCGCCGGACTGCAATGACACATCGCGTTCTGCGGAAGTACCACCCAACAATACCGCTACTTTCTCAGACATGATGTTCTTCACCTTTTTTCACTGGCTGCAACTTTTGATCAGCCAATTTTCGGGCCACTTTGCCAACGTTACCGGCACCCTGCACCAGCACTAAATCGTCACCTTCGAGGATCTGCGCCAGACTTTCAGGTACTGCGTCAATATCAGAAACCAGAATAGGATCCAGCTTGCCTCGCGCACGAATGGTGCGGCATAACGAGCGGCTGTCGGCACCCGGAATTGGCGCTTCACCTGCCGGGTAAACGTCAAGCATGATCAGCACATCGACCTGAGACAGCACATTCGCGAAGTCGTCGTACAAATCGCGGGTACGCGTGTAACGGTGAGGCTGAAAAATCATCACCAGACGCTTGTTCGCCCAGCCCGCGCGCGCTGCTTTGATTGTCGCATCCACTTCTGTCGGATGGTGACCGTAGTCATCAACCAGCATTGCGCTTCCGGTTTTTCCGTTTACATTTTCCAGCGCGTAATCGCCCAGGAAATCAAAACGACGACCCGTTCCCTGGAAGCCTTCCAGCGCACGCAAAATTGCGTCATCGCTGATACCTTCATCTGTCGCAACAGCAACGGCCGCAGCGGCATTCAGGGCGTTATGTCGGCCCGGTGCGTTCAGGGTTACGCTGATCAGCGGCAGATCCTGACGACGTATCGTAAAGTGCCCCTGCGCGCCAACCTGACGGTAATTTTCGATAATGACATCCGCATCTTCGCTGAAACCGTAGGTCGTCATATGGCGGCCTACACGCGGGATCAGCTCACGGATCACCGGATCATCAATACACATCACCGCACGTCCGTAGAACGGCAGGTTGTGCAGGAAATTCACAAACGTCTGTTTCAGGTTTTCAAAATCGCCCTGATACGTATCCATGTGATCCGCTTCGATGTTGGTCACAATCGCCACCATCGGTTGCAGATGCAGGAACGACGCATCGCTTTCATCCGCTTCTGCAATCAGAAAACGGCTGGAACCCAGACGCGCATGCGTTCCGGCTGCTTTAACCAGGCCGCCGTTTACGAAAGTCGGGTCCAGCCCGGCTTCTGCGTAAATGCTGGTGACCATCGCCGTGGTCGTGGTTTTACCATGTGTCCCTGCCACGGCGATGCCGTGACGAAAACGCATCAGTTCTGCGAGCATTTCCGCGCGACGGATAACCGGGATGCGCGCTTCACGGGCAGCAACAATTTCCGGGTTATCGGAAGAGATTGCCGTCGAAACCACCACCACGCTGGCATCCAGCACATTCTCCGGGCGGTGATTGAAATAAATTGTCGCGCCCAGTGCAGTCAGTTGCTGAGTGACCGCGTTCGGCGCTAAGTCAGAACCGCTAATCTGATAGCCTTCATTGGCCAACACTTCGGCGATACCACCCATGCCGGCACCACCGATGCCAACAAAGTGAATGTGCCGGACACGATGCATCTCGGGCACGAAGGTACGCAGTTTCGCCAATTGTTGTGTATTCACGTTTTTATTCACTATTTCAGGTTACTGATTAATCCGTTTCTTACGGCTGGGACCACGCTTCGCATGGCCCGTTCAATTTCATTTTTTACTGGCGGCAACCACTTCTGCGGCTACACGTTCTGTCGCATCAGGAATGGCGGCGGCACGCGCAGCTCTTGCCATTTCCATCAGATGGGTTCTGTCCCATCCGGCCATCAGGTCAGCGACGGCTGCGGCACTAAAATCTTTCTGCTCAATAATCTTTGCAGCACCAGCTTTTTCAAGCGGCAATGCGTTCCAGTACTGCTGGCGGTCTTTATGCTGGAATGGCACAAAAATGGCCGGCAAACCTGCGGCAGCAATTTCACTGACCGTTAACGCGCCGGAGCGGCATACCACTACATCAGCCCAGGCATAAGCCGCTGCCATGTCATCAATGAATTCGGTGACTTTATGCTGCGTCTGACCGGCTTTTTCGTAAGCCTGATTCACTGACCCCAGTGCGCCCTTACCCACCTGATGCCACAACGTAATTTTATCGCCCATCAGAGCGGCCACTTCCGGCATACTCTGATTAAGCACGCGCGCGCCCTGGCTGCCTCCAATCACTAAAACCCTGATCGGGCCTTCGCGCCCGGCTAAGCGCGTTTCCGGCAATTCCAGCGCCAGCACATCGATGCGCACCGGATTTCCCACGACATCTGCTTTTGGAAAAGCACCGGGGAACGCCTGCAATACTTTGGTGGCAATATGAGACAAACCTTTGTTGGTCATGCCCGCAATACCATTTTGTTCATGCAGCACCACCGGAATACCCAGTGACCATGCCGCCAGACCGCCGGGGCCGGAAACGTAACCGCCCATACCTAAAACCACATCAGGCTGGAAGCGCTTCATGATGGCTTTCGCCTGGCGCCAGGCATGATATATGCGAACAGGGGCAGTGAGTTGCGCTTTCAGACCTTTCCCACGTAATCCTGAGATTTTAATGAAATCAATCTCGATGCCATTCTTTGGCACCAAATCCGCTTCCATTCGGTCTGCCGTGCCCAGCCAGCGAACTTCCCAGCCTTGCGCCATAAGATGATGTGCGACTGCCAGACCGGGGAAAACGTGCCCGCCGGTACCGCCTGCCATCACCATCAAACGCCGGGTATTGCCACTCATCGGGCGCTCCTTACAAACGCCTGGGCTTTTGCCAGACGCGTTTCAAAATCCACTCGCAGCAATAACACGATTGCCGTCGACATAATTAACAGACTCGAACCACCGTAACTGATGAGCGGTAAGGTCAGACCTTTCGTTGGTAGCATCCCCGCAGCGGCCCCGACGTTAACCAGCGCCTGGAAGCTGAACCACACGCCAATTGAGCAGGCCAAAAATCCGGAAAAACGCTGGTCAATCTCCAGTGCGCGACGCCCGATGGACATGGCGCGAAAAGCGACGAAGAATACCATCAACAAAGCCAAAACCACACCGAAATACCCCAATTCTTCACCCAAAATGGAGAAGATAAAGTCGGTATGCGCTTCCGGTAAATACTCCAGTTTCTGCACCGAATTCCCGAGCCCCTGGCCCCAGAATTCACCGCGACCAAACGCCATCAGTGACTGGGTTAACTGGTAGCCACTGCCAAACGGATCGGCCCACGGATTCCAGAACGACGTTACGCGGCGCATACGGTACGGTTCGGCCAGAACCAGCAACACAACGGCGAAAGCACCGGACCCGATGATGGCCAGGAACTGCCACATTTTTGCCCCCGCCAGGAACAACATCGCCAGCGTGGTAATAAACAGTACTACGACGGTACCGAGGTCAGGCTGGGCCAGCAGGAGAACCGCCAGAACCACCATTACACCCATCGGTTTACAAAAACCCCAGAAGTTGCTCCGGACTTCATCAACCTTTCGCACCAGATAGCTGGCGAGATAACAAAACAGTGACAGCTTGGAAAACTCTGCGGGCTGAATACGCAATGGCCCCAGTGAAATCCAGCGTGATGCCCCGTTAACCGAACTCCCCACCACCAGCACAACCAGCAACATCACCACGGAAAGCAGCAGCAGAACGTTACTGTATTTCTGCCAGATCGCCATTGGTACACGCAGCGTGACCAGCGAAAGCCCGAAGGCCAGGGCAAGGTAAATCGCATCACGTTTGGCAAACAAAAACGGGTCATCAGCCAGACGCTGGCCGATCGGCATCGAAGCCGATGTCACCATCACGAAGCCGATAATTGCCAGACCAAATGTCAGCCACAGCAGCGTCCGGTCATACAGCACCAGCGTCAGCGAGTCGTTTTCTTTCGACCCCATCACCCAGTCGTTAAATTTTCCGACGAGGCTCAGCCCCGGGATACGGATCCGCATTAACCCAGCTCCTTCGCCAGCGCAGTGAAAACATCACCGCGTTGTTCAAAACTGCGGAACTGATCAAGACTTGCGCAGGCCGGAGACAGTAAAACCATATCGCCTGACGCCACACGCGTGCTGATATCACGCATCGCCTGTTCCATCGTTTCAAACAGAGAAGAAACTTCAGGACGTAAATCTGCCAGCTCCGCGCCGTCACGGCCAAAGCAGTAGATGCGCAGATTATCGCCCTGCAAATATTTCGTCAGAGGCGAGAAATCCGCAGATTTCCCGTCACCGCCCAGCAGTAGATGCAATGTACCCTCAACGTGCAGGCCGTTGAGGGCTGCTTCGGTGCTACCGACGTTGGTCGCTTTGGAATCGTTGATCCAACGGACGCCATTGTGTTGCCACGCTACCTGAAAACGGTGCGCCAGTCCGGTAAAGGTCGTCAGGGCTTTCAGGCCTGAAGCATGAGGAATGCCCACGGCATCCGCGAGTGCCAGTGCAGCCAGCGCGTTGGTATAATTGTGGCGGCCTGTCAGCGGCATTTCTTTGGTATTCAGTACTTTCTCGCCACGCACACGCAGCCAGATATCATCCTGCTGGCGTGTCAGATGGTAATCACCGACATCCACACCAAAACTCACGCAACGTTTATCAGCGCCACGCACCGGCATTGTCAGCGCATCATCAGCATTGACGACGCACAGCGCAGCGTTTTCATAAACTTTCAGTTTTGCCGCACGGTACTGCTGCAAACCAAACGGATAGCGATCCATATGATCTTCGGTCACGTTGAGGATCGTCGCGGCCGCCGCGTGCAGACTGTGCGTCGTTTCAAGCTGGAAACTGGACAGTTCGAGCACAAACAAATCGTATTCATGATCAAGCATGGTCAGTACTGGCAGACCAATGTTACCGCCCACGCCGACGCGCCATCCGGCAGCTTTCGCCATTTCGCCGACCAGCGTTGTTACAGTGCTTTTACCATTAGAACCAGTGATCGCCACAATCGGCGTTTGCGTTTCGCGGCAGAACAGCTCGATATCACCGATTATTTCCACGCCCGCATCGGCGGCAGCGCTCAGTGCAGGAGTCGCCAGCGCCATACCGGGGCTGGCGATAATCAGGTCCGCATCGAGCAACCAGTCTTCATTGAGCGAACCCAGATGACGTTCAATGTTATCCGCGAGTTTATCCAGTCCGGGCGGGCTGACGCGGGTATCAATAACACGCGGCGTCACGCCCCGTGCCACAAAGAAATCAACACAGGACAGGCCGGTAAGACCCAGCCCGATGATGACCACTTTTTTACCCTGATAGTCAGCCATAATTACCGCACCTTCAGCGTCGCCAGGCCAATCAGGACCAGCATCAGCGAAATAATCCAGAAGCGCACGATGACGCGCGGTTCCGGCCAGCCTTTCAGTTCGTAGTGATGATGGATCGGCGCCATACGGAAAATGCGCTGACCACGTAACTTAAAGGACCCGACTTGCAAGATGACCGACAGTGTTTCAACCACGAACACACCGCCCATAATCACCAGTAAGAATTCCTGACGCAGCAACACGGCGATAGTCCCCAGCGCACCGCCCAGAGCCAGTGAACCGACATCACCCATGAAAACTTGAGCCGGATAGGTGTTGAACCACAGGAAGCCAAGACCGGCGCCGACAATGGCGGTACACACGATCACCAGTTCACCCGCGTGGCGAAGGTAAGGAATGTGCAGGTAGCTGGCAAAATTCATGTTACCGGTCGCCCAGGCCACCAGCGCAAAGCCAGCTGCGACGAACACGGTTGGCATAATCGCCAGGCCGTCTAAACCATCGGTCAGGTTAACGGCGTTACTGGTTCCGACAATCACGAAGTAGCTCAGCAGGATATACAGCAGCCCCAGCTGCGGCATGACGTCTTTAAAGAACGGCACTACCAGCTCAGTGGCTGGCGTGTCTTTCCCGATGGCATACATCGTGAAGGCGGCGGCAAGTGCGATAACTGACTGCCAGAAGTATTTCCAGCGGGCGATCAGGCCCTTGGTGTCTTTACGCACCACTTTACGGTAGTCATCGATAAAACCGACAACACCGTAGCCCAGCAGAACAAACAGCACGCACCAGACATACGGGTTAGACGGGTAAGCCCACATCAGGACGGAAATTGTGATGGATGCCAGGATCATCAGGCCGCCCATCGTTGGCGTCCCGCGTTTACTGAAATGCGATTCCGGGCCGTCGTTACGGACAACCTGACCAAAAGACATTTTTTGCAGACGGGCAATCATCCGTGGTCCGATCCACAAAGACAGGAACAAAGCAGTCAGCAGGCTGACAATGGCGCGAAACGTCAGGTAGGAAAAGACGTTGAAGCCGGAATAATATTTGACCAAGTGTTCGGCCAGCCAAACTAGCATGTTGCATTCTCCTGTAACGCGCGTACTACCTGCTCCATTGCGGCACTACGTGAACCTTTAATCAAAACGGTAATTACCGCGTGTTCAGACAGTAAGCTCGTTAAACGGGCCGTCAGGGCTGCCTTATCCTCTAAATGCTCACCACATCCGCTGGCATCACTGATGATGCGGCTGTCGTGACCAATACTGAATACTTTATCGATACCTGCTGCACGGATCGCTTCGCCGACCTGACGGTGACAGCTTTCGCTTTCAGCGCCCAGTTCAGCCATATCGCCAACGGCCATCACGCGGTAGCCCGGCATTTCTGACAACACTTGTGCCGCTGCGGTCATTGAACCGACGTTCGCGTTATAGCTGTCGTCGAGCAGGGTTTTGCCTTCGCTAAGCGCAATCGGGAACAAACGTCCTTTGACGGATTGCAGGGTTTTCAAGCCAGCACGCACGTTTTCAAGCGAAGCGCCGACAGACAGCGCCAGCGCAGCCGCAGCCAAAGCGTTGGCAATGTTGTGGCGTCCCGGCACCGGCAACGAAACATCAATGCTGCCTTTTGGTGAATGCAGGGTGAAAGCGGTGTTCAGCGGGCTGAGTCTGACGTCGGTCGCGTTGAAATCGATGCCCTCATTTTTTGCAGAAGAGAACTGCCAGACGGTTTTACCGGTCAGTTTGTGCTGCCAGTTTGCCCAATCATTACTCTCAGCGTTGATCACCGCGATACCGTTTTCCGGCAAACCTTCAAAAATCTCGCCTTTTGCGCGGGCAACGCCGGCCAGCGAACCAAAACCTTCAAGATGAGCCGCAGAGAGATTGTTGATCAGCGTAGTCTCAGGACGTGCCAGCGCGGTGGTATAGGCGATTTCGCCCGGATGGTTTGCGCCCATCTCAATAACGGCAAAATCATGCTCTGCGGTCAGGCGCAGTAACGTCAGCGGTACGCCGATGTCGTTATTGAAATTGCCTGCGGTGTACAGGACGTTACCGCACTCACGCAAAATCGCCGCGGTCATTTCTTTCACAGAAGTCTTGCCGGAGGAGCCGGTCAGGCCGACCACGCGGGCAGGAACCTGCTGGCGAACCCAGCCGCCGAGTTGACCCAGCGCAATGCGGGTGTCAGCGACAACTAACTGAGGGACCTCCACCGGTAAGCGCTTACTTACCAACAAAGCCCCTGCACCCGCATTAACGGCATCTGCCGCAAAATCGTGGGCATCGAATTTTTCGCCTTTCAGCGCGACAAATAAACAGCCTTCGGTGATCTGACGGGTATCCGTCGTCACGCTGTCAATTTGTGTATCCGCGCCGACAAGTTCAGCGTTAAGCGCGTCGGCCAGAGTTTGCAGAGAAACGCGGATCATGCGATCACCCCCAGCAAACGTGCGACAGTCACCCGGTCGGAGTAATCAAGACGCTGATTTCCCACCAGCTGATAATCTTCATGGCCTTTGCCGGCAATCAGAACGACGTCGTCTTCCTGCGCCTGCATGATGGCGCTGGTTACCGCTTCCGCACGACCATGGATTTCCTGCGCACGGCCAGCATCAAGCAATCCGGCAAGAATATCCGCCACGATGGCGCGAGGTTCTTCGCTGCGAGGGTTGTCATCGGTCACAATAACGCGATCGGCGAATTGTTCGGCAATCCCACCCATCAGAGGACGTTTGCCTTTATCGCGATCGCCACCGCAACCGAACACGCACCACAGTTGCCCTTTGCAGTGCAGACGGGCAGCTGCCAGCGCTTTTTCCAGCGCATCCGGCGTATGTGCGTAATCGACAACGGCGGTCGGTTTACCCGGCGCGTTGAAGACTTCCATACGCCCGCAAACAGGTTGTAACTGGGAACCCGTCGCCAGCAATTGTGCCAGCGGATAATCAAGGGAAAGCAGAGTCGCCAGTGCAACCAGCAGATTGCTGACATTGAACGCGCCCATCAGGCGGCTCTCCAGCTTGCCTTCGCCCCAGCTTGAATCGATATTTACAGTCGCGCCATTGTCGTGATAGTTCACGCTACGGGCAACCAGCCAGCGGCCTTTCCAGCCCGCCGGGATTTTGTCTTCCATGCTGACCGCAACGGAATCCGGGGTTTTCGCCAGCCAGCGCGCCCCGACTTCATCGTCAGCATTGATAATTTTCTGACCGACCGGATGCGAGGAGAAGAGCAGCCATTTGGCTTCTTCGTAGCTCTGCATGTCACCGTGGTAATCCAGATGATCGCGGCTCAGGTTGGTAAACGCAGCGGCAGCAAACGGCAGCGCGGCTACACGATGCTGCACCAGCCCGTGGGAAGAGACTTCCATCGCGGCGAAGGTGGCACCCTGTTTCACTAAATCAGCCAGAATATGCTGGACCTGAACGGCAGAACCGGTGGTGTTTTCCGCCGGAACCACGTTATCGAGCAAGCCATTCCCCACGGTACCCATCACCGCACTGGTTTCGCCCAGCAGCTGGCTCCACTGCGCCAGCAGTTGTGTGGTAGTGGTTTTACCGTTGGTGCCTGTCACGCCAACCAGACGCAATGATTTGCCTGGCTGCTGATAAAAACGTCCTGCCAGTTCGGAAAGCAGGACGTTGAGATCCTCAAGATAAATCACCGGTACACCATGCATCTGGCAGACCGTTCCGTGCTCTTGTTCATCTTTTGCTTCGGCCACGACGGCTGCGACGCCCTGAGCAATTGCCTGGGGAATAAAACGACGCCCATCACTGGTATGGCCTGAGACCGCGACAAACAGATCGCCAGCAGCCGCAATGCGGCTGTCTAAGATCATGTCTTTTAGCGCTACTGCCGGGGCTTCACTCACCCAGGGCGCTAAGATGTCGCGCAAATTACGATCTGCCACCTGTTGCCTCTTTTTGATTATTTACTATGTCTGCATTTTCATCGGCAGTCAGCGCGTCAGGTTCAACGTTCATGGTGCGTAATACTCCGCCCATGATGGCGCCAAACACCGGTGCGGAAACGGCCCCACCGTAATACTTCCCTGCCTGCGGATCGTTAATGACGACCACCAGAGCAAATTTTGGATTGCTGGCCGGCGCAACGCCTGCGGTGTAGGCAATGTATTTATTGACGTATTTGCCATCCGGACCGACTTTCTTCGCAGTACCGGTTTTAATCGCAATACGGTAACCCTTGATAGCGGCTTTCACGCCGCCGCCGCCTGGCAACGCAACGCTTTCCATCATATGAACGACGGTGCGCACCAGAGGTTCAGGGAACACGCGTTCGCCGGAAACCGGCGGATCAACACGTGTGATCGACAACGGACGATAAATGCCCATACTGCCGATCGTGGCATAGACTCGCGCTAGCTGGAGAGGTGTCACCATTAGCCCGTAGCCGAAAGAGAAGGTGGCCCTCTCTATGTCAGACCACCGTTGTTTTTTAGGGTATAAGCCACTGCTTTCTCCAACCAGCCCCAAATTGGTTGGTTTTCCCAATCCGAATCGCGAGTAAGTGTCTACCAGCTCTGCGGACGGCATCGATAACGCCAGTCGTGAAACACCGACGTTACTCGACTTCTGCAAGATACCCGTCACGGAAAGCTCCGCGTAACGGGCCACATCTTTAATCTCATGACCGTTGATCCGGTACGGCAGCGTATTGAGCACGCTGTTCTCACGAACCACGCCATTTTTCAACGCGGTCATGACGACCATCGGTTTAACGGTAGAACCCGGTTCGAAAATGTCAGTAATCGCGCGGTTACGCATCACGTCTTTCGGCGTATCCGGCATGTTGTTCGGGTTATAGGACGGACTATTAGCCATCGCCAGCACTTCACCCGTTTGCACATCGACCAATACCGCAGTGCCGGATTCCGCTTTGTTGAAAGCCACGGCGTTATTCAGCTCGCGATACACCAGCGCTTGCAGACGTTCATCAATGCTCAGCGCCAGATTATGTGCAGCCTGGCTGTCGACGGTGGAGATGTCTTCAATAACGCGGCCAAAACGGTCTTTACGGATGGTACGTTCACCTGGTTTACCCGTCAGCCAGCGGTCAAAACTCTTCTCAACGCCTTCAATGCCTTCGCCGTCAATGTTGGTGACGCCAATAACGTGCGACGTAACCTGCCCGGCCGGATAATAGCGACGGGATTCCTGACGCAGGGAAATACCCGGCAGCTTGAGTTTATGGACATATTCGCCAACGGCCGGATTCACCTGACGCGCCAGATACACAAAGCGGCCTTTAGGATTTGCATTGATACGTGCTGAAAGCTGATCGAGCGGCATGTTCAGCGCGTCGGCCAGTGCTTTCCATTTCGTATCAACCGTGATACCACCGCGATCGTTAATTTCTTTCGGGTCGGCCCAGATCGCATTGACCGGAACGCTCACTGCCAGGGGACGGCCTGAACGGTCGGTGATCATGCCGCGAGATGTTGGGATGGTCTGGACGCGCAGGGAACGCAAATCCCCTTCTTTGACCAGCCTGTCAGGGTTAATGACTTGCAGATAAGCCACACGCAACATCAGGCCAACCAGAGCCAGAAGGATACAGGCGCACAACAACGCAAAACGCCAGCTGATAAAGCTGGCTTGATCTTCGGGACGCTTTAACTTCGCGGTGCGTGTTGCTTTCATTAGCTGCCTGTATTCTCCGTGCGCATTTTAAGGCTGAACCACAATAATTTCTTGAGATGGATCAACGTGCTGCATCTGCAATTTCTCCGTTGCGATGCGTTCTACCCGGCTGTGATCGCCGAGAGCGTTCTCTTCGAGGATCAGGTTGCGCCATTCAATGTCCAGCGCATCCCTTTCCAGTACCAGTTGTTCACGCTGCGCCGTCAGTAAACGCGTACGGTGCGCCGTGGTCACAACGAATATTGCGCTGACCAGAACGGCGATCAGCAGAATCATTGGGATCTTGCCGTTGCGAAGAATATCGCTGGCAATGACTCCCACCAGTCCGTGGCGTTCGTTGCCAATCACGCGCTCGTTCTCTCAGCAAAACGCAGAACAGAACTGCGGGCCCGCGGGTTCTCCGAAACTTCCGCTTCGGACGGCATCATTTTTCCAACAGATTTCAGCGAACGCCCACCGAGTTCAGCGATCTGCGCTTCGGTCATCGGGATACCCGCCGGAACCTGAGCGCCACGGCTGTGCTGGCGGATAAAGCGCTTCACGATACGGTCTTCCAGCGAGTGGAAGCTGATCACGGACAAACGCCCTTTTGGTGCCAGAATTTCCAGCGCGCCGTCCAGCGCACGTTCAATTTCTTCCAGCTCGCTGTTGATGTAGATACGGATCGCCTGGAAACTGCGCGTAGCCGGATGCTTATGCTTTTCACGAAACGGTGAGGCATTCGCAATCAAATCCGCCAGTTCTTTAGTACGGGTCATTGGCAATTCACGGTTACGCTCGACAATCGCGCGCGCGATACGCTTCGCGAAACGCTCTTCGCCAAACGTTTTCAATACCCAGGTGATGTCCTCTTCTTCCGCTTTCATCAGCCATTCTGCGGCTGAATAACCCCGGGTTGGATCCATACGCATATCCAGAGGCCCGTCGCGCATGAAAGAGAAGCCGCGTTCGGCATCGTCCAGTTGCGGTGAAGAAACACCCAGATCCAGCAGCACGCCATCAATTTTGCCTTCAAGGCCACGATCCCGTACATACTCTGCAAGATCGGAAAACGGTCCGTGAACAATCGAGAACCGTGAGTCTTTAATAGCTTCTGCGGCTTTGATCGCCTGTGGATCGCGGTCAATCGCCAGCAAGCGTCCGTCCGGCCCAAGCTGGGACAGAATCAAACGTGAATGGCCACCACGGCCAAAAGTTCCGTCTATGTAAATGCCGTCCTGTCGAATGTTGAGGCCGTTGACGGCTTCATCCAGCAAAACGGAAGTGTGTTTGTAGTTTTCAACCATGCTTATAATGACAAGTCCTGTAATCTCTCAGAAAGCGGTTCCTGAGACGATTGTTCAGTGTCGATGTCTTCCTTAACTTGTTGATACCAGGTCTGTTCATCCCACAGCTCAAACTTGTTGAACTGTCCAACCAGCATCACTTCTTTTGCGAGCCCGGCGTGCTGACGCAGTGTGGTTGCAATCAGTAAACGCCCGGCATTATCCATCTGACATTCACTGGCATGCCCGAGTAAAAGGCGCTGAATACGGCGCTCGACGGGGTTCATGCTCGACAGACGGGACAATTTTTGTTCGATTACTTCCCATTCAGGGAGGGTGTAAAGGAGGAGACATGGGTGATGGAGGTCTATGGTGCACACCATTTGACCTTGCGATTCTTCGCTCAGCAAATCCCGATAACGGGTGGGTACGGCAAGTCGCCCTTTGCTGTCGAGGTTAACCATCGTCGCGCCACGAAACATGACCGATCTACCCCTCTGTGACCCTTTTCACCACTTTCCCCCACAAATTCCCACAGAAAAGAGTTTACGGATGGTTTTAAAACCTTGTCAAGCCAGAGCAGAGGCGGTTTGGCAATATTTACGCAGCTAAACGAAAGCACTGCGCAGTGTAGTGAGGTGTTTTAGAGGAGGGATAGAAAATAACGTCATGATTAGTTGAAGAAATTTCGCAGGGTTAATAATTTCGTTTAAAAAAAAACCAAACTGAACATTATTTAACTATTTATATTCTTCTGCTATCTAACTCTCATTTCTTGACCGGTTTGCCATAAAAAAAATCATTCTCAATTTTTTTTTGGCTATCACTGCTAAATCATCATCATTTTGTCTGCCAGCCCGCATGGCATAAGCCTTTGAGGCGTTTTAAAAACCATCAGCGTTCTTCAAAACCCATGCTGAGGGAAATTAAGCGGGGAATTCTACAGGACTTTTGCTGGCAGCATTAACGTATTTTAGAAATTGATTAGGAGGTTTATATCGGCAACGGAAGCGCGAAAACATTTCTTAATAATTCAGTTGTCTGGGAATGCTCCTAAATTACCCATTCATCTCCTATGGGAATTTTCATAATTGTATTATCCACAGAATAAGCCGAATTACTGAAAAAGAGATTGGAGCGTGCGGGGAGGATAGTGACGGGCACTCAGGAAGAATGCCCGTTGCGGTGTTTACTTGCGACTCAGACGGCCACGGCGGAACAGATTACGGCGGATTCGCGTCAGTCCGGCTTTCGGTTTCTTCGGCTCATCAAGACAAGCCAGCACCAGCTCCAGCACGCGTTCAGCCACGTCACGATGACGCTGAGCGACCGCCAGAACAGGACATTCGAGGAAATCTAGCAGCTCGTTATCGCCGAAAGTCGCAATCGCCAGATCCACCGGCAGACGCCCTTCGGTTTTCAGCGTCACGTCCATCACGCCCTGCAACAGCTGGAACGACGTGGTGAACAACGCCTGCGGCATCGGGTTGGTTTTCAGCCAGTCGGCGAAAACAACCGCCGCTGATTCGCGATCGTACGCATTGGCGTACAGATATTTTGGCTGGCGTGAATCTTCTGCCCACGCCTGGCGAAAGCCCTGCTCGCGCAGGAAACTCACGGAAAGCTCCGGCAGTGCGCCGAGATAGAGTACTGACTCAGCCGGGAATGTGCGCAGTTCCTGCGCCAGCATCAGGGCGTCGTCTTGATCAGCGCCCACGACGCTGATGAAATGCTCAGGATCCAGCGCACGGTCGAGCGCAATGATCGGGAAATCATCGTTGGCCCAGCGTTGATAGAAAGGATGCTCCGGTGGTAATGACGTGGAGATAATTATCGCATCAACCTGCCGCTGAAGCAGATGTTCGATGCACCGCATCTCGTTATCCGGCTGATCTTCAGAACAGGCGATCAGCAGCTGATAGCCGCGCTGACGGGCCTGACGCTCGAGGAAATTGGCGATTTTGGTGTAGCTGGTGTTTTCCAGATCGGGGATCACCAGACCAATTGAACGTGTACGGCCGGCACGCAAACCTGCTGCCACCGCATTCGGGTGATAGTTATGTTCCTTCACGACAGCCATGACTTTTTCGACTGTCTTATCGCTGACACGATACTGTTTCGCCTTGCCGTTAATGACATAACTGGCCGTCGTACGCGAAACGCCCGCTAACCTCGCGATCTCATCCAGCTTCACTGAGAAAACCCCTTAATAAAGATAATGCTTTATCTAACCGCAGAAGCCCCTGCCGGGCAAGGTGTTTTACCGAATCGCTTCACCTGACTCGCAAAAAAGAAAGCCCAACGTAAGGGTTGGGCTTTCAGTGAGCAGACAAATGTTACATCTTGCTGATTATTTACACTTTAACGCATGATCTTGTCGCCGCGTGAAACACCGACCACACCGGAGCGCGCCACTTCCACAATTTCTGCCACATCACGGATGCTGGCTAAAAACGCATCAAGCTTGTCACTGGTTCCTGCAAGCTGAACGGTGTAAAGCGTGGCGGTGACATCGACGATCTGCCCGCGGAAAATCTCGGTGGAACGTTTCACTTCTTCACGGCCATAACCGGAAGCCTGTACCTTCACCAGCATGATTTCACGTTCAACGTGCGCGCCCTGGATCAGTTCAGTTACACGCAGTACGTCAACCAGCTTATGCAGTTGCTTTTCGATTTGCTCAAGCACCTTGGCATCACCGACGGTCTGAATCGTCATGCGGGACAACGTCGGATCGTCGGTGGGTGCGACGGTCAGGCTTTCAATGTTATACCCACGCTGAGAGAACAGGCCGACTACACGGGACAACGCGCCCGATTCGTTTTCCAGTAATACTGATAAAATCCGGCGCATGATCAGGTCCTCTCCGTTTTGCTTAACCACATTTCGTCCATCGCACCGCCACGGATGTGCATCGGGTAAACGTGTTCTGTTTCATCAATGCTGATATCGACAAATACCAGACGATTTTTCTGTTCGAGTGCCAGCGCCAGTTTACTTTCCAGCTCTTCAGGCTTACGGATAGCAATACCCACATGTCCGTAAGCTTCCGCCAGTTTGACGAAATCAGGCAGTGACTGCATGTAAGACTGGGAATGGCGGCCGGAATAAATCATGTCCTGCCACTGTTTCACCATGCCGAGATAACCGTTGTTCAGGTTGACGACAATCACCGGCAAATCGTATTGCAGTGCGGTAGAAAGCTCCTGAATATTCATCTGGATACTGCCGTCACCAGTCACACAAATCACGGTTTCATCCGGCAGTCCGAGTTTGACACCCAGCGCAGCGGGCAGGCCAAAGCCCATCGTGCCAAGGCCACCGGAGTTGATCCAATGGCGCGGTTTGTCGAACTTGTAATACAGCGCAGCAAACATCTGGTGCTGGCCAACGTCAGACGTCACATACGCCTCGCCTTTGGTCAGACGATGCAGCGTTTCGATAACCGCCTGCGGTTTGATGGTGCCAGTATTTTTGTCATAGCTCAGACATTCGCGCCCGCGCCAGTTCTCAATATTCTGCCACCAGTCACGCAGCGCATCGAACTCCTGCTTCTCATCGCTTAGCGCCAGCAGTTCCACCATCTGAATCAGCGTCTGCTTCGCATCGCCGACAATCGGGATGTCCGCATTAACTGTTTTGGAGATAGAGGTCGGGTCGATATCAATGTGCATGACCGTCGCATTCGGGCAGTACTTCGCAAGATTGTTGGTGGTCCGGTCATCGAAACGCACGCCCACACCGAAGATCAGATCCGCATTGTGCATCGCCATATTAGCTTCGTACGTACCGTGCATACCCAGCATGCCGAGGCTCTGACGATGCGTGCCCGGGAACGCCCCCAGCCCCATCAGGGAACTGGTCACCGGCAGATTCAGTTTCTCAGCCAGTTGCAGTAATTCAGCATCACATTCAGAGTTGATCGCGCCGCCGCCGACATACAGCACCGGTTTTTTCGCGTTCAGCAGAGTCTGAACCGCACGTTTGATTTGACCGCGATGGCCCTGCACGGTCGGGTTATAGGAACGCATCGTGACCTGCTCAGGATAGGCGTAAGGCAGCTTGATTTGCGGGTTCACCACGTCTTTCGGTAAATCGACCACCACCGGACCAGGGCGGCCGGTTGATGCCAGATAAAACGCTTTTTTCAATACAGTCGGAATATCTTCCGCGCGTTTTACCAGAAAACTGTGTTTCACCACCGGACGGGAAATCCCCACCATGTCGCATTCCTGGAACGCGTCATACCCAATGAGTGAACTGTGTACCTGGCCGGATAGCACCACAAGTGGAATGGAATCCATATAAGCCGTGGCAATACCGGTGATAGCATTGGTTGCGCCAGGACCGGAAGTCACCAGCACCACGCCCACATCGCCCGTGGCGCGCGCATAACCGTCTGCCATATGAACAGCACCCTGTTCATGTCTCACCAGCACATGATCAATCCCACCGACCGTATGCAGGGCATCATAGATATCCAACACCGCTCCGCCGGGATAACCGAATACGTGCTTAACGCCCTGGTCGATTAACGACCGGACGACCATCTCGGCTCCTGACAACATCTCCATGGTTTTGCCTCCAGGCTTTTTGCTTCTTTTATAGGATGACTTTTCTTTCAGCTAGCTGTTCTATCAGGCAACGATTTAATGATAATTCGCTGAATTTTAGGACTTTCTTTCGGGCTTAAAAAACCCTGCTGTTCTTATTGGCGTTCACGAATCTAACTCAGTACCTTAGCGTCAGAACCTGAGTCAGGCAAACGCCAAAAATTGTCCGGAACTGTTGTTTTTTTGCCTCACGCTGCCTTCACTCGCCCGTTCGGGACAAAACACTGCCTGTGTGCGGGAACCAGTCAGAAATATCAGGAAGGTCGGAAAAATTACAGTATTAAATTATGTCCGGGGCTGACATAGAAATCAGGAGGAAACCGGCAAACGGGCGTCGGCCGGTCTTTTTAGCAGAAAAGCGGTAAACGGCAGGTTCGCAGTTACTCGCGATAAAGCTGATCAATTTCCTGCTGATAGCGGCTGAAAATGATCTTCCGTCGCAGTTTGAGCGTCGGCGTCAGCTCACCGGCTTCCATCGTGAAAGGTTTGGTCAGTAGCACGAACTTTTTCACCTGCTCAAAACCGGCCAGATCGTGCTGGATTTCACGCAACTGATGCGCAAAGAGCGACAGGATCTGTTCGTTTTTCACCAGCCCGTCGCGGTTGAAATAATCAATGTGATGCGCCTGTGCATACATGTTCAGCACATCAAAATCCGGCACGATCAGCGCGGAAACAAAATGCCGTTCATCGGCAATTACCGCCGCCTGTTCAATGTAACGATCCTGCACCAGCGTGCCTTCGATCCGTTGCGGCGCGATGTATTTTCCGCCCGACGTTTTCATCAGATCTTTGAGACGTTCAGTAATGAATACGTTGCCCTGCTCGTCCATTTTCCCCGCATCGCCGGTTTTGAACCAGCCATCAGCGGTAAAACTGGCGGCAGTTTCAGCTGGCTTATTAAAATAACCCCGCAGCAACGTCGGGCCGCGCACCTGGATTTCATTTTCATCCCCAATGCGCACTTCGATCTCAGGCAACGCCGTTCCTACAGATCCAAAACGAAAATCTTTTTCTTCCCAGCAGGTCACCGTGGCGCAGGTTTCCGTCAGGCCATAACCGTATTTAATGTGCAGCCCGAGAGATTCGAAAAACAGAATGACATTGTCATCAAGGCTCGCACCGGCAGCAGGCAGAAAACGCAAATTCCCGCCGAGTAATTCACGCAGCTTTTTCAGCACCAGCTTATCCGCCAGAAAATGAGCCGGAGAAAGCCAGAACGAATAACGTTCGCCGCGACGTTCCGTCAGATACTTTTCTTTGCCCTGCGCCACAGCCCAGTGGAAAAGTCGTTTTTTCAGCGAGCCAGAACGCGCAACTTTATCGTGGATCGCGCTGAAGACTTTTTCATAGAAGCGCGGAACGGCGCACATGACCGTTGGTTTAACTGCCTGCAACGCATCGCGAACCAGATCGGTTTCCCGCAGGAAAACATTCTGCGCGCCGGAGTGGAGCACAAAAAAACTCCAGGCCCGTTCAAAGACGTGCGCCAGCGGCAGAAAACACAGCGAAACATCGCTGTCCGAAATGCTCAGGCGTTCTTCATGTTGCCGGAGTTGCGTCGCCATGCTGGTGTAATCGAGCATGACGCCTTTCGCCTCGCCGGTGGTGCCCGAGGTGTAAATCAGCGTGAATAAATCATCCAGATTGCTGGCATTGACGCGGACTTCACGTTCGGCAGAAATCAGCCGGTCTTGCGGAACAAGCTGGGAAACGTGACGGGCCATCGCGATACCGCGCAGGTCAACGCTGCTGTCCAACACAAAAATATGTTTCAGCTGTGGACACAAATCGCGCAAGGCAACCGCCGCGTCATACTGTTTCTGGCCCACAACAAACAGAATGCGGATATCGGCATCATTGAGCACATAAGCCGACTGGGAAGGCGTATTCGTTGCATAAATGGGCACGGTCACGGCACGTAACTGGAGGATCGCCAGATCGGCGATGGCCCACGCCATGGAGTTATTTCCGCAAATCGCGATGCGTTCCTGAACACTCACCTGTTCCTGCAATAACACGTCGGACAGGGCATCCACTTTTTCGCCAAGCTCGCGCCAGGTCAGGGAGGTTTCTGTCGCAGGGGACCATTCACGGAAAGCAATCTGCTCAGCACGGGCACTGATTTGCTGGCGAAAACGGGTAATCAGATGATAGTTATTTAAGGTTGGATTCATTGAGTGTTTGTACCGGCATCCAGCGTAATCAGGAAAGGAGGAGGATCTGACTGCATAACGTCATTACAAAAATTTAACGCAGTCTACCGGCAAACCGTGCACGGTGAAATTAAATTGTGGGTGCGCAACGCGCTTTTGGAAAGGGAAACGGACGTTTTTTATTGCAAAAAAAACCTGCCTGTTTTTAACGAGGTTAAAAAAACAGGCAGGATAAAAAACTCCAAAGAACTTCATAACCAGCCACTTTTACTTCAGCCTAAGCCTCAGTAAAAGTGTGATTCGTTGGCTTACTACAAGGACAGAACGCATTGGCTTAATAAAGATTTCATCCACATATTCCCTTTATCTTTGCTGGAAGATTCATGCCAGGAAAGGTAGCAGGTCAGATGATTCTTCATCCACGGCAGAGGGATCACGGATAAATTGAGCATTCCGGCATTTGATTGTGCCAGCCAGCGCGGAACCAGGGCGACCATATCAGTCTTAGACACAATTTCCATTACGCTGAAAAGATCGGTTCCCTGATAAGTAATTAGAGATTGCAACTCAGGATCGTCGTAATAAGCCGAACTGAAGGAATAGAAACGATCCAGAACCATCACGGCGTGTTTTTCTTTCAGATATTTTTCATCTGACATATGCGGGCTAATACGCGGATGATTTTTCGCGGCGACCAGAACGAGTTCGTCATTAAATAATGCCTGATTACAAAAATCGGCACGCTCAAATTTACGATAACTGATCATAAACTCAATATTCTGGTAACGCAGCTGATGCTCGATATTATCATTGACGATGGTCTGCAATTTGATGCTGACGCCGGTTGATAATGTATCAATGGCATTTAAAACCTGAGACGTCAGGCGTTTATCCAGCGGGCTGCAAATCGCCACATTAAACTGGCGCATACTGATATTGGGGTCAAAACCGGCACCGGGCAACTCATTCATGACCAGTTGCAAAGCCTGGCGGACAGGTCCGAAAAGTTGGCGGGCGCGCATGGTGGGCTGAATGCCACGGCCATAACGCACAAATAAATCATCATTGAACATCACTTTCAGCCGGGCTACTGCATTACTGACTGCGGGCTGGGACATTCCCAGCATATTGGCAGCACGGGTAATATTCTGTAATTGCATTACAGCATCGAATACCGTGAGTAAATTCAAATCCACATTACGAAGATGTGTTTCGGCTTCCGGCTGCTTAGTTTTAATTTCTGTAGTGATATCTGACATGAAGTTCTCCATCAAAATGACTCCAATAAAAGGAGTCATGACGTTAATAACTTGCTTTATAAAAACAGGACTTGGAGGAATATCAGACCTGCAGAAACAATGACCGGTAAATCCGTGAAATTTCATCATGTTAATTAGGAAAAGATATAGAAACGTCTTTCCTAATAATCATAAAGGGAAATATGAATCTCACTTCCCCCTTAAAAACTGATGATATAAGACAATAAAATAGTTGGGTAAACAACATGCGAAAAATGAATAATAAGTTAAGCAAAACTACATCATTCCTAATCTCCTGTATTAGAAAGGTAATTTACCTCGCTGTTTAAAACTGGTGTCTCTTTTTGGCCTTTTTATATACGCAGAGCGAGGGAAAAAACCGCAAAAAGCTTTGCGCCGGACAGGCTTCGGCAACCAGTTTTTTATGCTAAATGAGACAAAATATCATTTGCAAGGTTTTTCGCGTTTTCCACACAGTGAAGGTTGACATACAAAGGACATTCCCGTATCACTTTAGGCACTGTTTGGACGATATCCGTTCTTACCACCCGATTATGAGAAGCTGAAAACATGTTCATGATTACCCGTCTCCTAGGCCTACTACTCAACGCAGAAAATTTGCGCGGTAAGCCAGTGGGCGAAAATCACAACTGATTTTAACTTCCACAGACAATAAACCCGCGCCGATGCGCGGGTTTTTTTTTATCTCCCCGCAGGGCGCGAAAATAAAACAGACAAGGAATAACCCATGAGCGAGCAAGTCATTATTTTCGATACCACACTGCGTGATGGTGAACAGGCGTTACAGGCCAGCCTGAGTGTGAAAGAGAAGATTCAAATTGCAATGGCGCTGGAAAGAATGGGCGTGGATGTCATGGAAGTCGGCTTCCCGGTCTCTTCTCCTGGCGATTTCGAGTCTGTACAAACCATCGCGCGCCAGATTAAAAACAGCCGTGTTTGCGGTCTGGCCCGTTGCGTAGACGGTGACATTGATGCCGCAGCCGAAGCGTTGCGTGTGGCCGAAGCGTTCCGTATCCACGTCTTTTTGGCAACCTCTACCCTGCACATTGAATCCAAACTGAAGCGTTCGTTTGATCAGGTATTGGATATGGCGATTCACTCCGTGAAACGCGCCCGTAACTACACCGATGACGTTGAATTCTCATGCGAAGATGCAGGCCGTACGCCGCTGGACAATTTGTGCCGCGTCGTAGAAGCTGCGATTAAAGCCGGTGCGACCACCATTAACATTCCTGATACGGTCGGTTACACCACGCCGGTTCAGTTCGGCGGCATCATTACTAACCTGTACGAACGCGTGCCTAACATCGATAAAGCGATTATCTCCGTTCACTGCCATGATGATTTGGGCATGGCGGTCGGTAACTCCATCGCCGCCATTCAGGCCGGTGCGCGTCAGGTTGAAGGCACGCTGAACGGTATCGGCGAACGCGCCGGGAATACCGCGCTGGAAGAAGTGATCATGGCAATCCGCACACGCAGCGACTACATGAACGTTCATACCAACATCAATCACAAAGAAATCTACCGTACCAGCCAGATTGTCAGCCAGATTACCAATATGCCTATCCCTGGCAACAAAGCGATTGTCGGGTCTAATGCGTTCGCACATTCCTCGGGTATTCATCAGGACGGTGTGCTGAAAAACCGCGAAAACTACGAAATCATGACGCCGGAATCTATCGGTCTGAACCAGATTCAGCTGAACCTGACTTCCCGCTCCGGCCGCGCGGCCGTGAAGCATCGTATGGAAGAAATGGGCTATAAAGAATCCGATTACAACATGGATCATCTGTATACCGCATTCCTGAAGCTGGCCGACAAAAAAGGTCAGGTTTTCGACTACGATTTAGAAGCACTGGTCTTCATTAATAAGCAGCAGGAAGAGCCGGAATTCTATCGTCTGGATAACTTCAGCGTGCAGTCAGGTTCCAAAATTACCGCAACGGCTTCTGTGAATCTGGCCTGTGGCGAAGAAATCATGACCGAAGCCGCCACCGGCAACGGCCCGGTCGATGCTGTCTATCAGGCCATCAACCGCATCACCGGCTATCAGATTGAGCTGGTCAAATACCAGCTGAGTGCAAAAGGTCAGGGCCGTGACGCACTGGGCCAGGTCGATGTTGTCGTCTCCTTTAATGGCCGCCGCTTCCACGGCGTGGGTCTGGCGACAGACATCGTCGAATCCTCCGCACAAGCGATGGTGCACGTACTGAACAACATCTGGCGCAGCAAACAAGTTGAGATCGAAAAACAACGTTTGCAGCAGCAAAGTCAGCAACACAACAACATTCAAAATAATCAGGAAACGGTGTGAACATGAGCAAGACCCATCATATTGCCGTCTTACCCGGAGACGGAATTGGCCCTGAAGTTATGGCCCAGGCCTATAAAGTTCTGGACGCAGTGCGTCAGCGCTTTGGCCTGAAAATTACCACCAGCGAATATGACGTCGGTGGCGCAGCCATCGATAAACACGGCAGCCCGTTGCCGGAAGCCACCGTTGCGGGTTGCGAACAAGCTGATGCCATTCTGTTTGGCTCCGTCGGCGGCCCGAAATGGGAACATTTGCCACCAAACGATCAGCCTGAGCGTGGCGCATTATTGCCACTGCGTAAGCACTTCAAATTGTTCAGCAACCTGCGCCCTGCCCGTCTGTATCAGGGACTGGAAGAGTTTTGCCCGCTGCGTGCCGACATTGCCGCAAAAGGCTTCGACATTCTGTGTGTCCGCGAACTGACCGGCGGTATTTACTTCGGTCAGCCGAAAGGCCGCGAAGGTCAGGGTCAGCACGAAAAAGCGTTTGATACCGAAGTCTATTACCGCTTCGAAATTGAACGTATTGCACGTATCGCGTTTGAATCTGCGCGCAAACGCCGCAGCAAAGTGACCTCCATTGATAAAGCCAACGTGTTGCAGACCTCTATTATGTGGCGCGAAGTGGTCAACGAAATTGCGAAGGATTATCCGGACGTCAGCCTGAGCCACATGTATATCGACAACGCGACCATGCAGCTGATTAAAGATCCGTCCCAGTTTGACGTGCTGCTGTGTTCCAACCTGTTCGGCGACATCCTGTCCGACGAATGCGCGATGATCACCGGTTCTATGGGTATGTTGCCTTCTGCCAGCATGAACGAGCAGGCGTTTGGTCTGTTTGAACCGGCAGGCGGTTCTGCACCGGATATCGCCGGTAAAAACATCGCTAACCCGATTGCACAAATCCTGTCTGCAGCGCTGTTACTGCGTTACAGCCTGGGCGCGGATGACGCGGCAAATGCAGTCGAACAGGCCGTCAATAAAGCACTGGAAGCAGGCCACCGTACCGGTGATCTGGCGAACGGCCAGCAGGCGTTGGGCACCAGTGAAATGGGCGACATTATTGCCCGCTTTGTGAAAGAAGGGGCGTAACATGGCCAAGACTTTGTACCAAAAATTGTTTGATGCTCACGTCGTTTACGAAGCGCAAAACGAAACGCCATTGTTATACATCGACCGCCATCTGGTTCACGAAGTGACCTCTCCGCAGGCATTCGACGGCTTGCGCGCGATGGGGCGTCCTGTGCGTCAGCCGGGCAAAACCTTTGCGACGATGGATCACAACGTATCCACCCAAACCAAAGACATCAATGCGAGTGGCGAAATGGCGCGCATTCAGATGCAGGAATTAATCAAAAACTGTGCGGAATTTGGCGTGCAGTTGTATGACCTGAATCACCCGTTCCAGGGCATCGTTCACGTCATCGGCCCTGAGCAGGGTATGACGTTGCCGGGCATGACCATCGTGTGCGGCGACTCCCATACCGCTACGCACGGTGCATTTGGTTCACTGGCCTTCGGTATCGGGACGTCTGAAGTTGAACACGTTCTGGCGACGCAAACCCTGAAACAAGGTCGCGCGAAAACCATGAAGATTGAAGTCACCGGCGAAGCGCCTGCGGGCATCACGGCGAAAGACATCGTACTGGCAATTATCGGTAAAACCGGCAGTGCGGGTGGTACCGGCCACGTGGTGGAATTCTGCGGTAAAGCCATTGAAGCGCTGAGCATGGAAGGTCGTATGACCCTGTGCAATATGGCGATTGAAATGGGTGCGAAAGCCGGTCTGGTTGCGCCGGATGAAACCACGTTTGCTTATCTGAAAGGCCGCCAGTTTGCGCCGAAAGAGCAGAACTGGGACGCCGCTGTAGAATACTGGAAAACCCTGAAAACCGAAGACGGCGCGAAGTTTGACACCATCGTGACGCTGGACGCCTCTGAAATCGCGCCACAGGTTACCTGGGGCACCAACCCGGGTCAGGTGATGGCCGTTAATCAGGTGATCCCAAATCCTGCTTCCTTTGCCGATCCGGTAGAACGCGCTTCCGCTGAGAAAGCGCTGGCGTACATGGATTTACAGCCGGGTATTAAACTGACCGACGTCGCAATCGACAAAGTCTTCATCGGTTCCTGCACCAACTCCCGTATCGAAGATTTACGTGCTGCGGCAGCGATTGCCAAAGGCCGTAAAGTCGCGACGGGTGTGCAGGCGATTGTGGTTCCGGGTTCCGGTCCGGTAAAAGCGCAGGCGGAAGAAGAAGGTCTGGATAAGATCTTCATCGAAGCCGGTTTTGAATGGCGTCTGCCTGGATGCTCCATGTGTCTGGCGATGAACAACGACCGCCTGGAACCGGGCGAGCGTTGCGCGTCTACCAGCAACCGTAACTTCGAAGGCCGTCAGGGCCGTGGCGGACGCACGCATCTGGTCAGCCCGGCAATGGCTGCCGCAGCAGCGGTCACCGGCCACTTCGCTGATATCCGTGAACTGAACTGAGGAAAACACCATGGCTAAATTTACCCAACACATCGGTCTGGTGGTTCCGCTGGATGCAGCTAACGTCGATACCGATGCGATTATCCCGAAACAGTTTTTGCAGAAAGTGACCCGCACCGGTTTCGGCCAGCATCTGTTCAATGACTGGCGTTTTCTGGATGACGCCGGTCAGGTGCCTAACCCGGATTTCGTGTTGAACAAACCGCGCTACAAAGGCGCGAGCATTTTGCTGGCGCGCGAAAACTTTGGTTGCGGCTCATCCCGTGAGCATGCGCCATGGGCACTGACTGATTACGGTTTCCATGCGGTGATCGCCCCGAGTTTTGCTGATATCTTCTACGGCAACTCGTTCAACAACCAGTTGCTGCCCATCACGCTGAGCGAAACGGAAGTCGACGAGCTTTTCCAACTGGTGAAAGACAACGAAGGCATTCAGTTCGAAGTGGATCTGGAAGCGCAAACCGTGAAAGCCGGTAACAAAAGCTATCCGTTTGTCATCGACAGCTTCCGCCGTCACTGCATGATTAACGGTCTGGACAGCATCGGCCTGACCTTGCAGCACGAAGAGAACATCTCCGGCTACGAGAAAAATCAGCCTGCATTTATGCACTGATTACCGTACGTCAGACATAAAAAAACCCGCGAACTTCGCGGGTTTCTTCTTTTAGTGCGGTCAGACGTCTTTGACTTTAAACATCAGGCCAAGCGCCAGAACCGCCAGAACGGTCGCAGCCCAATACACCGGATAATGGCCAAAGTTCTCCACGATCACGCCCTGCAGCAAACCTGCGCAAATCACGCCGGTTGAGATGCTATTGGTGAATAACGTGGTCGCCGAACCGGCGCGTCCCGGCATCAGATCCTGAAAATACAGCATGCCAATACCGGCCACGATGCCAATGAAAATCGCGTTAAACAGTTGCAGGATCATCAGTGCGGCTTTGAACGGGAATGCCACCAGACCGGCATAGAAAATAACCCCGCTTGCCACCGCGTACAACATCAGTTTTCGCTTACCAAAATGCTTAACCAGATAGCCTGCTACCAGCATAGCCGGAATTTCCAGCCCTGCCGCCGTTCCCATCAATAAGCCCGCCAGCCCTTCCGGCAAACCTAACTCACTGGTGATATACAGCGGCATATCAATGATGTACATGATATTGCACGTCCACATCAACAATGACGCGAAAAACAGCAGACGTACATCTTTGTTCCGCCACGCGCTGACCGGCACGACTTTTTCATCCACCGGTTGTTCGAGGCGTGGCACGGACGGCAGAAAAAACGCAATCATCAGTATGCTGCCGACAAACACCGCGGCCGCACTCAGATACATCGGCGTGAAACCGTAATTCAGCGCCAGCATGAACGACAACGGCGGGCCCAGTACCCACGCCAGTGAGAGCATCGCACGCATCATAGAGCTGAACATGACGACTTCGCTGGATGAACGGTCGGCGTGTTCACGCGCCAGCGCAAACAGCTGCGGCATCGCCGCATTCCCGATGGCCGCCAGCAAAACACCAACGGTGATCAGCACCAGATAATCACGGCTGAAAGCAAATACCAGGCTGTTGCCGATGGCCATCAGGCAGCAAAACATCAGCAATTTGCGGCGGTCGCCTTTATTATCCGAGCGGTTAGCCAGCAGAAAGCTGATCGCAATCCCGGCAATCGCGTTGACGGTATAAAAGAAACCGACCCACATTGGCCGGACTTTCACTTCATTGGTCAGAAACAGGCTAAGCGTCGGCGCCTGCAACGCGCCCGCGACACCACACAGCAAGGACACCACCAGAAAGGTGACATAAATTGCATTAATACGAGGTTTAGACATAACGCCATCCCTGAGAAATGAAAGTCTTACAACGAAACATACAGTGTATACCCAAAACAATTCGAGTTGCAGGAAGGCGGCAATCTCGCGAATCCCGATGAGCTGAAATGAGTCAGTGATTCGGGTGAGCAAGAGCGGCCAACGCATTTGCGGCTCGAAGGGTGAAGGGGATAATCAATAGAAAAAAACCAGTGAGTTACCCCACTGGCTGGTGACATTACACCATTACTCAGAAAATCGAATCCGGCCGCGCCTGCGGGTTATAGATGACGGCGGTATTGCTCATCGTCCTGCGAGGCGATGTCCCACTGCGTCAGGCGGGAGAGAATGTCTAAACGGTATTCCACCGGAACCCATGACAGCCAGTCAGCATGATTTCTGCCCGCATTTCTGCTGACGGCAGCGAAGTAACGCTGATAGAAACGGGCGGTTAGCGTGTTTTTCATGATGACCTCCTGACCTTGATGACTGGCTTTCGTTGGAGATCAGTATCGGGGTAATATGAGGAAAGATAAATTGATGAGATTTCCTCCGGAGTTCCTCTTTTATGACCTCGTCCCGTTTGCAACAGCAGTTCATCAGATTGTGGCAAAGCTGCCACGGCGAAGAAACCGAAACCACTTTGCTGGCGTTATCGGAAATCCTGAACTGCTCGCGGCGGCATATGCGATCATTGCTCAGCACCATGCAGGAACAGGGCTGGCTCAACTGGGATGCAGAAGCCGGGCGCGGTAAGCGGTCAAAGCTGACCTTTTTGTACACCGGTCTGGCGCTTCAGCAGCAACGTGCCGAAGAACTGCTTGAACAGGATCGGATTGATCAGCTGGTACAACTGGTTGGCGATAAAAACATGGTGCGCCAGATGCTGTTATCCCAGCTGGGACGCAGCTTCCGTCAGGGCAAACATATTCTTCGCGTGCTGTACTATCGCCCGCTGTTTAATCTGCTGCCCGGCACCATGTTGCGCCGCTCAGAAACACACATCGCGCGACAGATTTTCAGCGGGCTGACGCGCATAAATGAGGAAAACGGGGAAGTAGAAGGCGATCTGGCCCATCACTGGCAGGAAATCTCTGCGCTGCACTGGCGGTTCTATCTGCGTCCGGCTATTCATTTTCATCATGGTCGTGAGCTGGAAATGGCCGATATTATTACCACCTTCGCTCGTCTCAAATCACACCGCTTATTCGGCAATATCGTCTCGGTGATCTCATTAACGCCAAACGTCATCGACATTCATCTGAACGCGCCCGACCACTGGCTGCCGTGGCTGTTCGGGAATATCCACGCGACAATCCTGCCACAAGAGTGGGAGTCGTTGCCCGATTTTGCCCGCCATCCGGTGGGAACCGGCCCGTATGCCGTGGTACGAAATCAGAAAACGCAGCTGCGGATCCGCGCGTTTGACGAATATTTTGGATTCCGGGCGCTGATCGATGAGGTCAATATCTGGGTTCTACCTGAACTCAGTGAGGAACTGGTGCATTCCGGCGTCCAGCTTCAGGCCGATGAATCCGGCAAAAGCGAGCTTGAAAGCCGCCTTGAGGAAGGTTGTTATTTCCTGCTTTTCGACCAGCGTTCGCCGGTCGGCCAAAACGCACAAACGCGCCAGTGGCTGTGCGATTTGTTCAATCCGATTGCGCTGCTCAACGCTGCCGAGCCGGTTTATCAGCGTTACTGGTCGCCGGCGTACGGCCTGTTGCCGCGCTGGCATCATAAAGCGCTGCTTCCCCACCCGCCCAAACCTGACGGTCTGACGCAGGTCACGCTGACGTTTTATAACGAGCACTCAGAACATCACGCTATCTGCAACGCGCTGCGTCCGCTGCTGGCGGCAGAAGGCATTGAGCTGGTGATCCAGATTGTCGATTATGCGGTGTGGTACCGCGGCGGCGTGAAAACCGATCTCTGGCTGGGTAGCGCCAACTTCACGTTGCCGCTGGAGTTTTCGCTGTTTGCCTCATTCTACGAACTGCCGCTGCTGGCGTATTGTTTCCCGCAAACGATGAATGAAGACGCCGCTTTATGGCACGCCGGAAAGCTTTCCATTGCCGACTGGAGCCAGAAGCAGATCGCCTGCCATCACATTCATCCGCTGTTTCATCACTGGCTGGTTTTACAAGGCCAGCGCAGTATGCGCGGCGTGCGGATGAACACCCTCGGCTGGTTCGACTTCAAATCTGCCTGGTTCGCGCCACCCGACAGCTAATCGGACTATCGCATTGCGCCGTTAATCTCTAGAATGACATCCGTTCTCAACGGGGTGCCCGAGTGACTTCTTTTGTATTGAAGAATGACCTCGATTTTTAAACGCCGCGAGCGCGTGTTCAGCGGGTGAAGTACAGCGCACAGAAAGCGGAGCGTACACAAAGTACGTGAGCATTTCGAGCACTGCACGACGCCCGATCAACACACGCGCAGCACGTTTAAAGATGGCTGAGACCTGATACCCGTCGAACCTGATCCGGTTAACCCCGGCGGAGGGATTTGAGACTGTGCGATGCTCACTCAAAATCCTTTGCCCCTTTTCTTTTTTGGAGCGCAAAGTTGAAAAAAATATTGTCCTGTCTGCTGTTACTTTCTGCACCTGCCTTTGCTGCAAAACCCGTTCTGACGGTATATACCTACGATTCCTTCTCTGCCGACTGGGGCCCCGGCCCGGCGATCAAAAAAGCCTTTGAGGCACAGTGCGGCTGCGAACTGAAATATGTCGCGCTGGAAGATGGCGTATCTTTGCTGAACCGTCTGCGGATGGAAGGCAAAAACACTAAAGCGGACGTAGTGCTCGGTCTGGATAACAACCTGTTGCAGGCCGCTGAGCAAACCGGCCTGTTTGCCAAAGCACCGAAAACTGATGCTCAACTGACGGTGCCGGGTGGCTGGAATAACACGACGTTTGTGCCTTACGACTACGGCTATTTCGCGTTCGTGTATGACAAAAACAAACTGAAAAACCCGCCAAAAAGCCTCGATGAGCTGATCAACAGCGACCAGAAATGGAAAGTGATTTACGAAGATCCGCGCACCAGCACGCCGGGTCTTGGCCTGATGCTGTGGATGCAAAAAGTCTATGGCGACAAAGCGCCTGAAGCGTGGCAAAAACTGGCGGCGAAAACCGTGACCGTCACCAAAGGCTGGAGCGAGGCTTACGGCCTGTTCCTCAAAGGCGAAAGCGATCTGGTGCTGAGCTACACCACTTCTCCGGCCTATCATATTGTTGAAGAGAAGAAAGATAATTATGCCGCCGCTGACTTCGCTGAAGGTCATTACATGCAGGTGGAAGTCGCGGGTCAGCTGGCCAGCAGCAAACAGCTGAAACTGGCTGAACAGTTCATGAAATTCGTCACTACTGAAGATTTCCAGAAAGTCATTCCGACCGGCAACTGGATGTATCCGGTGATCAGCACGCCACTGCCTGATGCCTTCAAACAGCTGACCGTACCGGCAAAATCCCTGCAATACAGCGCACAGGATGTAGCTTCTCACCGCGGCGAATGGATTCAGGCATGGCAGAACGCCGTCAGCCGTTGATCCCCCGCTGGCTGTGGCCGGGCGCGGTGGCGTCACTGGCGATGCTGCTGGTCGCCGCGCTGGCATTAGGCTCGTTGTGGCGTCATGCGCCACAAATAAGCGGCGTGTCTGCGTGGCAGGATCAGTATCTCTGGCACGTCATCCGTTTCACCTTCTGGCAGGCGCTGCTTTCGGCGCTCTGCTCGGTGCTGCCCGCTATTTTGCTGGCGCGCACCCTCTTCCGCCGCCGTTTCCCAGGTCGTCAGCTGTTATTACGATTGTGCGCGATGACGCTGGTATTGCCGGTTTTAGTCGCGGTGTTCGGCATTCTCAGCGTATACGGAAGACAGGGCTGGCTGGCGCAGATTTGCAACTGGCTGGGTGTGGATTACCGTTTTTCGCCGTACGGTTTACAGGGCATTTTGCTGGCGCACGTATTTTTCAATCTGCCGCTGGCAACCCGTCTTTTATTACAGGCGCTGGAAAATATCGCCATCGAACAGCGGCAGCTGGCTGCGCAGCTCGGGATGAATGCCTGGCAGCAATTCCGCTTTGTGGAATGGCCTGCGATCCGACGTCAGATTTTCCCCGCCGCTGCCCTGATATTCATGCTGTGTTTCGCGAGTTTCGCCACCGTGCTTTCACTGGGCGGCGGTCCGCAGGCGACCACCATTGAACTCGCCATTTATCAGGCACTGAGTTACGACTACGATTTAAGTCGCGCGGCCACGCTGGCGCTCATCCAGCTGTTTTGTTGTCTGACGCTGGTTCTGCTCAGCCAGAAACTCAGCCAGGCGCTGCCGGTCGGTCAGACCCATGCTCAGCGCTGGCGCAATCCGGACGATTCCCCGCTGCGCCGCATTACCGACGGCCTGCTGATTGTTCTGGCTTTACTGCTGATCCTGCCGCCGCTGCTGGCCGTGGTTTTCGATGGTATAAATCGCGCCGCCGTCAGCGTGCTGCAACAGCCCGCGCTGTGGCAGGCTTTATGGACGTCAGTCCGTATCGCGCTGGGCAGCGGATTATTGTGTGTGTTGCTGACGATGATGTTGCTGTGGAGCAGCCGCGAGCTGCGTTTACGCCAGAAAAATGGCTGGGCGCAGGCGATGGATCTCAGCGGAATGCTGATCCTCGCGATGCCGGGCATCGTGCTGGCGACCGGTTTTTTCCTGCTGCTCGGTGATACCACCGGATTGCCGCAAACCCCGTGGCCTTTGGTTATCATGACCAATGCGCTGATGGCGGTACCTTACGCATTAAAAGTGCTGGATAACCCGATGCGTGATGTGGCGGAGCGCTATAACCCGCTGTGTATTTCGCTCGATATGCGCGGCTGGCAGCGTCTGCGTTGGGTGGAAATGAGCGCGCTGAAACGCCCGATCGCACAGGCACTGGCATTTGCCTGTGTGCTGTCGCTGGGGGATTTCGGCGTGATTGCCTTATTCGGCAACGAGAATTTCCGCACCCTGCCGTTTTATCTGTATCAGCAGATGGGTTCCTATCGCAGCCAGGACGGTGCGGTCACGGCGCTTTTACTCCTGCTGCTATGCTTCCTGTTATTTACCCTGATTGAGAAATTGCCGGGCCGCCATGCTGACGCTGAATAAACTGACCTACCTGTACGAACATTTACCGATGCGCTTTGATCTGCACATCGCGGCCGGTGAACGTGTGGCGATCCTTGGCCCGAGCGGTGCGGGGAAAAGTACCCTGCTCAGCCTGGTGGCGGGTTTTCTGACGCCGGTCAGCGGACAGATTTTGCTGAACTGTGCCGATCACAGCGCAACGCCCCCGGCCAAACGTCCGGTTTCAATGCTGTTTCAGGAAAACAATCTGTTCTCGCATCTGACCGTACGCCAGAACATGGGACTGGGGCTGCACCCGGGGCTGAAACTCAGCGCGCAGCAAAAGCAGGCATTAGAGGAAATCGCCCGGCAGGTCGGGCTGGAAGATTGTCTGGAACGCCTGCCGTCGCAGCTTTCCGGCGGGCAGCGTCAGCGCGTGGCCCTGGCGCGTTGTCTGCTACGCAGTCAGCCGGTTTTGCTGCTCGACGAGCCGTTTTCGGCACTCGACCCTGCGCTGCGCAGCGAAATGCTGAGTTTGCTGGATAAAGTGTGTGAGCAGCGTAATCTCACACTGCTGATGGTGTCGCACAATCTGGACGATGCGGCGCGGATTGCGCCGCGCACCTTGCTGATTGTGGATGGCAGGATTTTCTACGATGGCCCGACGCAGGCGCTGGCTGACGGTACCGCGCCGGAAGCTAAAGTGCTGGGCATCCGGCGGCCGGATATTAGTGGCTGAGAACCGGTTTGGTGAATTCTCTCGGGTTATGTTTGTACTTAAACGTGAAGGCAAAAACGATCACCAGAACCACGGTATAAGCGGCAAAGGAAAGCCAGATACTTTGCCAGTCTTTCACGCCATCTACCGTAAAGTGATCGACTACATGCCCGCTGGCTATGGCACCGACATACGCCCCGACGCCGTTCACCATCGTCATAAATAAGCCCTGAGCGCTGGCACGGATATTATGCGCCACTTCTTTTTCAACGAAAATCGCCCCTGAAATGTTGAAGAAGTCGAACGCGCAGCCGTACACCAGCATCGACAACAACAGGAAAATCATCCCACCAAACGACGGATCGCCGAAAGCGAACAGTGCGAAGCGCAGCGTCCAGGCCGCCATGCTGATCATCATGACCCGCTTGATCCCAAACCGGGACAGGAAGAACGGGATGGTCAGAATAAAGAAGACTTCGGCAATCTGGGACATCGACAACAGAATGGACGGATACTTCACCACCAGGCTGTCGTGGAAGAGCGGATTGCGGTAGAAATCATGCATAAACGGGCTGGCAAACGTGTTGCTGATCTGCAGGGAAACGCCGAGCAGCATGGCGAACAGGAAGAAAATGGCCATCTTCTTCTGGCGGAACAACACAAACGCATCAAGCCCCAGCAAGGTCACCCATGAGCTGCCTTTTTTCACGCAGGACGTCGGGCAAGACGGCAGCGTTAAGGCGTACAGAGCCAGCGCCACCGAGAGACCCGATGCGATATACAGCTGAATATTGCTGAGCTCAAAACCGGAAAGGCTGATAACCCACATTGCAAAAATAAACCCGACCGTGCCAAACACCCGGACCAGAGGGAAATTTTTCACCGTATCCAGCCCGGCTTTCTCAAGGCAAATATAGGAAATGGTATTGGATAACGCGATGGTCGGCATATACACCATGGCATTAAATAACATCGCAAAGAACATCAGATGAGGATCTGCAATACCGGCCGCGATAAATAAGGCAACCGCACCGAAGAAATGACATAGCGCATACAGTTTATTGGCCTTTACCCAGCGGTCCGCAATAATACCGACGATGCCGGGCATAATAATACAGGCAATACCTTTTGCGCCATAAACTAATCCAACCTGAGCCCCGGTAAAATGCAATGTGTTGATCATATAAGAACCCAGCGTGACCAGCCAGGAACCCCAGATAAAGAATTGAAGAAAGAACATAATTTTCAACCGGATTTGTATTGTCATTTTATTTCCTTTCAGGAGAGCATGAACAATGCGATGCGAGCAGATCAGAAGTTATATTTTATGGAGTAGATAATTCCGTCCTGGAGGAAACTTTCACCCAATTTATTATCCGCATAGCGATACTGTAATCCGACCGTAAGGCTGGGATTGGGCTTCCACCAGAAACCCGCGCCGCCGTTGACGCCTTCTTTTCCGCCGTTACCGGCAGCATATTGGTCGGCGCGGTCAAACTCATATTCCGTCCAGTTGGTCAGGCTGAAATTCTCGCCCCACGCGGTAAAGTCATATCCGGCGGCCCAGCCAAATACATAGCCATTATCGCCGGTGTAATACGTCTGATCGGTATAACGTTTGGCGATAAAAGGCTTATACCAGAAGTTACCCGCTTTAATGTTGTAACCTATTCCGTATAACGCCATGACATCATGGAAATGCACGCCGAGCGGCGCGCTGTAGGTGCCATATAAATGGCCGTAAAGATTAAAACCTGAATGACCCAGATAGAACCGGTTGGTGCTTTTGAAGGTATAACGCTGTTCATCTCCCGGCTGGTCATGCTCTTTATTCAGCGGATTTTCCAGATCGAAGAAGCCGTAAGTTTCGCCCCAGGTAAATCCCGCACCGCCTTCCAGTTCAAGATAGAAAAAGTCATCTTTATGCGATTTCATTCCGGTCCGGTGCGTGGTGTTTTGTGTCCAGTCCAGATAATGCAAACCGGTATCGAAGAAGCCCCATAAATATTCAGCCTGAGCGCCGGGCGCTAAAAATGTTAATGCCAGAGGTAATGTATATTTAATTAATTTCTTCATCGCGCTTAATTCCCTTAGCCAGAAATGCACATTCCAGAAAGATGTGCATATAAGATTCAAATGTCAGAGCGCTGGGAGTATTCACGATGAGTAAAGGGCTAAACCAATATTGATTTGGCGGGGCATTTATAGCTTTTACCTATAAATAGCCAAAAGAGGATTTTTATCTATACAAAACAAATAATTATAAAATATCGCAAAGCAGCAAAACCGAAAGGGGAAATAAACTATCGGTCAGATATGAGAGTGAGTTCAAATTCAGGAAATAAAGTCAATATTAAACAGTAAGGCGAGGCGTTTACGGGGACACGTTATCACGAACAATTAGCAGACGATATTATTTTCACGCAAACCGAAATAATGCGGCAATATCCTGCACAAGGCTTTTTGCAAGATATTGCCGTTCCTGTCAGCGGGTAATCACTTTCCACAATAAATGACCATAAACCGGCATCATCGGCTGTTTACTGAGCATCACGATGCTCACCGCCGTCGCGACCAGACTCAGCACACAAACTACGCGCAGGCGCGGCAGCGGTAACCATTTTGTCATCGCGTCCGGCGCGGCTTTTCCAGCACGGAACCAGCGCCAGAGAAGCCAGGCGCTCAGCCAGAGAAGCACGAAGGCCGCAAACAGCATCCATTTGAAGACCGCGCTGTTATGGCCGGTCGGAATGTCGATCGCGACGCCGGCCAGAATTCCCGGCAAAAAATAGACTGGCGGCCAGGTGATGCAGCCGATGATATTCGGCGGCGCAAATTTATACGGCGGCAGGTTCAGCATACCGGCAGCCAGCGGCACCAGCGGACGCGTCGGCCCAATGAAGCGGCCAATAATCACCGTCGCAAAGCTGTGGCGATCAAGCGCGTGCCCGGTTTTATCAAGCAATGACTGATAGCGTTGCAGGAATTTCCACTGATGCAGCGGTTCTTTAAAACGCCGTCCGATGAAGTAAGACGCCCAGTCGCCCAAAAAGCAACCAAGCCCGGCGGCCAGCCACGCTTCGTACAAGCCGACCTGACCGCTGCCGATCAGCGTCCCGAGTGTCGCCATCATCACCGTGCCGGGCAGAATCAGCCCGACCAGCGCCAGCGATTCGAAAAAAGCCACCACGGCGACAATAATTAAAGCAAAGCCCACCGACTGAGCGACCAGATGTTGTAAATAGGCTTCCATAAATTCCCAGTAATTGTGACGCAAAAGGCATAGAGCATCAGTACGGATAAATAATGAGACTAGTGTCAGTTTTCTGAACTTTGATTGTAGTAAATACATCAAGCGGCTGAATTGTCAGCGCCTGAAGTATTGCCGTCAACCCAGTAATTGTATGCGTATTTGGCAGAATCCAGAGTCGTGGACAAAGACTGTATAAATAACCATACTCTGTCATTGATTTTTCATTCCGCTTGCGAGGCGCTTATTAACGCACAATCCACTCCTTCCGCCACACGTACCACTGACACGTCACCGCGTCAGGGATTCGTGCTGACCCGCCACTGGCGCGACACGCCGCGTGGCACGGAAGTGGAACTGTGGCTGGCGACTGACAGCGGACCGCAGAAAGTTCGTCTGCCGTTGCAGGAGTCGGTGGCCTTTATTCCGGCGGAACAGCGCGTGCAGGCTGAACGTCTGCTGGCCGATGAAAAAAATGTCAGTTTGCGCGAATTACCGTTGCAGGATTTCCATTCCCGACCGGTTCTCGGCCTGTATTGCCCGCAACACCGGCAGTTAATGCGCATTGAAAAGCTGTTAAAAGAGAACGGCGTCAGGGTCTATGAAGCGGATATCCGCCCGCCGGAACGTTTTCTGATGGAGCGTTACATCACCGCGCCGGTGTGGTTCAGCGGCAAACCGGGGGCGGGCAATCTGCTGCTCGACACGAAGATGAAACCGGCGCAGGAATACCGCCCGCCGCTGAAACTCTGTTCTCTGGATATCGAAACCAGCGGTAACGGCGAGTTGTATTGCATCGGGCTGGAAGGCTGCGGGCAGCGCCACGTTTATATGCTCGGGCCGCCGAACGGTGACCCGGACAGTCAGTTCGATTTCAATCTCGAATACGTCGACAGCCGTCCGCATTTGCTGCAAAAGCTCAACGAGTGGCTGGAAACTTACGATCCGGATGCGATTATCGGCTGGAGTGTCATACAGTTCGATCTGCGCGTTTTACAAAAGCATGCCGACCGCTACAAAATCCCGCTCAAATTCGGGCGCGGCGGCGGTGAGCTGGAATGGCGCGAGCACGGCTTCAAACAGGGGCATTTTTTTGCCGCCGCCGCAGGCCGCCTGATTATCGACGGTATTGAAGCCCTGAAATCCGCCTTCTGGAACTTCAATTCCTTCAGTCTTGAATTCGTCTCGCAAAGTTTATTAGGCGAAGGGAAATCCAGCGATAACCCGTATCAGCGTCTGGCCGAAATCGAACAACGTTTTCGTGAAAACAAACCCGCGCTGGCACGTTACAACCTGAAAGACTGCGAGCTGGTCACGCGCATTTTTGCCAAAACCGAGCTGATGCCGTTTCTTCTTGAACGCGCGTCGGTAACCGGGCTGGCCGCCGACCGCAGCGGCGGTTCAGTCGCCGCCTTTACCCACCTCTATTTACCGCGCATGCACCGCGCAGGATACGTCGCGCCAAATCTGGGCGAGCTGGAAGGTGAAATGAGCCCAGGCGGATTCGTGATGGATTCCCGCCCCGGCTTATACGATTCTGTGCTGGTGCTCGATTATAAAAGTCTGTACCCGTCGATTATCCGTACATTCCTGATCGACCCGGTCGGGCTGGTGGCAGGTCTGCAACAGCCGGACGATGAACATTCTGTTCCCGGCTACCGCAACGCCCGTTTTTCACGGGAAAAACATTGCCTGCCGGAAATCGTCAGCCAGATCTGGCAGGGGCGCGAAGCCGCGAAAAAACACAATAACAAACCCCTGTCGCAGGCGCTGAAAATCATCATGAACGCCTTTTATGGCGTGCTAGGCTCGAGCGGCTGCCGGTTCTTCGATCCGCGTCTGGCTTCTTCTATTACGCTGCGCGGGCACGATATCATGCGCCAGACCCGCGAGCTGATTGAGGCAGAAGGCTATCAGGTGATTTATGGCGATACGGATTCCACCTTTGTCTGGCTCAATCAGGCGCATTCACAGGAAGACGCCAATGTGATTGGCCGCCGTCTGGTGGAGCAGGTGAACACCTGGTGGAAAAAGCATTTGCAGCAGGAATACGGGCTGGAAAGCGCGCTGGAGCTGGAATTCGAAACGCATTATCAACGCTTTCTGATGCCGACGATCCGCGGTTCTGAAACCGGCAGTAAAAAGCGATATGCCGGGCTGGTGAAAGACGCCGACGGCGAACATATCGTTTATAAGGGGCTGGAAACGGTGCGTACCGACTGGACACCGCTGGCGCAGGAGTTTCAGCAGGAGCTGTATCAGCGGATTTTCCATCAGCAACCCTATCAGGATTATGTCCGCGATTATGTGGCACGCACGCTCAACGGCGAGCTGGACGACAAGCTGGTGTACCGTAAACGCCTGCGCCGGAAGCTCAGTGATTATGAGAAAAATGTGCCGCCGCATGTGCGCGCCGCCCGGCTGGCGGATGAGTATAATGTGCAGCATGGTCGCGCAAAACAGTACCAGAACGGCGGGTGGATAAGCTACGTGATGACCACCTCCGGGCCGGAGCCGTTGGAGAACCGCCAGTCACCGGTCGATTACGACCACTACATCGAACGCCAGCTGGAACCGGTGGCCGATGGCATTTTGCCTTTCCTTCATGACGATTTTGCTACACTCATTACAGGTCAGATGGGGTTATTTTAAGCAAAAGAAGGCGCTGCGGATGTGATTCTAAGGTGACGAATCGCTTACCTTCCATTACCATAGCGCCCTTTCCCATTTCTGAATCATCCTCACACAGTGAATCACTTCCCGCCTGCTGACGGGAAAAGAAAACTATTGCCCAAGCATTATCAGAGGCATGGCGAGCAATGCGCAGTCGCTGCCGCAGTTGTCGTACACAGAGCAAATAACACAGAGAGAGATTATGCCGTTTACATTGGGTCAACGCTGGATAAGCGATACGGAAAGCGAATTAGGATTAGGAACCGTGGTCGCGCTGGATGTGCGCATGGTTACCCTGCTTTTCCCCGCCACCGGTGAAAACCGTTTGTATGCCCGAAATGATTCCCCGATCACCCGCGTGATGTTTAATCCCGGTGATACCATCAGTTGCCACGAAGGCTGGCAGCTGCAAGTCGAAGAAGTCATTGAAGACAAAGGCCTGCTGACCTATATCGGTACCCGTCTGGATACGGAAGAAACCGGCGTTGCCATGCGTGAAGTGCTGCTCGACAGCAAACTGACATTCAGCAAACCTCAGGATCGCCTGTTCGCCGGTCAGATTGACCGTATGGATCGTTTTGCCCTGCGTTTCCGCGCACGTAAATATCAGCGCGAGCAGTTCCGTCTGGAGTTCGGCGGCCTGCGCGGTATGCGCGCTAGTCTGATCCCGCACCAGCTGCACATCGCTTACGAAGTCGGCCAGCGTCATGCGCCGCGCGTTTTACTGGCCGATGAAGTCGGTCTGGGTAAAACCATCGAAGCCGGCATGATTATTCATCAGCAACTGCTGTCCGGCCGTGCCGAACGCGTGCTAATCGTGGTGCCTGAAACCCTGCAACATCAGTGGCTGGTTGAGATGCTGCGCCGCTTTAACCTGCGTTTCTCTCTGTTTGATGATGACCGCTATGCCGAATCCGTGCATGAAGCAACGAACCCGTTTGAAACCGAACAGCTGGTTATCTGCTCCCTCGATTTCGTGCGCCGCAATAAGTCCCGCCTCGAGCAGTTGTCAGATGCCTCCTGGGACATGCTGGTGGTCGACGAAGCGCACCATCTGGTGTGGAGCGAAGACGCGCCGAGCCGTGAATATCAGGTAATCGAGCAGCTTTCCCAGCAAATCCCGAGCGTCCTGTTACTGACAGCCACGCCGGAGCAACTGGGCCAGGAAAGCCACTTTGCGCGTCTGCGCCTGCTGGATCCGGATCGTTTCCACGATTACGAAGAATTCATTGAAGAACAGCAGCAATATCAGCCGGTCGCGGATGCCGTGACGCTGCTGCTCAATAAAGAGCCGCTGACGCCGGAAGCGCTGGCCTTGCTGGGCGAAAGCGTTGGCAATACTGACACCGACGCGCTGCTGACCGCCGCCAATAAAGGTGACGAAGTTGCCGCTAAACAGCTGGTTTCCATGCTGATGGATCGCCACGGTACCAGCCGCGTGCTGTTCCGTAACACCCGTAACGGCGTAAAAGGTTTCCCGGAGCGCCATCTGCATTCGGTGAAACTGCCGCTGCCGACGCAGTATCAGACCGCGATTAAAGTCTCGGGCATTATGGGCGCGAAGAAAACCGCCGAAGCCCGTGCGCACGACATGCTGTATCCGGAGCAGATTTATCAGGAGTTCGAAGGCGAAAACGCCACCTGGTGGAACTTCGATCCGCGCGTGGAATGGCTGCTCGGTTATCTGACCGCCAACCGTGACGAAAAAGTGCTGGTGATTTGCGCCAAAGCCGCCACCGCGCTGCAACTGGAACAGGTTCTGCGTGAACGCGAAGCGATCCGCGCCGCCGTATTCCACGAAGGTTTGTCGATCATCGAACGTGACCGTGCCGCCGCGTACTTCGCTTCGCAGGAAGAAGGCGCCCAGGTTCTGCTGTGTTCAGAAATCGGCTCCGAAGGCCGTAACTTCCAGTTCGCCAGCAAAATGGTGATGTTCGATCTGCCGTTCAACCCGGATCTGCTGGAGCAGCGTATTGGCCGTCTGGACCGTATCGGCCAGCAAAACAATATCGATATCATGGTGCCTTACCTTGAGCAAACCGCGCAGTCGGTGCTGGTTCGCTGGTTCCATGAAGGTCTGGATGCGTTCGAACATACCTGCCCGACCGGCCGGACGATTTATGACAGCGCTTACGATCAGCTGATTACGTTCATCGCCACACCGGCTGAGCAGGAAGGTCTGGACGATTTTATTCTCAAATGCCGCGCGGAACATGACGCGCTGAAAGAGAAGCTGGAAAATGGCCGCGACCGTCTGCTGGAGATGCATTCCAACGGCGGCGAACGTGCGCAGCAACTGGCGAAAGAAATTGGCGAGCAGGATAACGACGTCAATCTGGTGAATTTCGCACTGAATCTGTTCGATATCGTTGGTATTAATCAGGAAGATCGCAGCGACAATTTGATCGTGCTGACACCTTCCGATCACATGCTGGTGCCGGATTTCCCCGGCCTGCCGGAAGACGGTTGTACCGTGACTTTCGATCGTGAACAGGCGCTGTCGCGTGAAGATGCGCAGTTTATCAGCTGGGAACATCCGATCGTGCGTAACGGTCTGGATCTGATCCTGTCCGGCGATACCGGCAGCTGTGCGGTGTCGATTCTGAAAAACAAAGCGCTGCCGGTCGGTACGTTGCTGGCAGAGCTGGTTTACGTGGTGGAATGCCAGGCGCCGAAACATCTGCAACTGACCCGTTTCCTGCCACCGACGCCGGTACGTATGCTGATGGACAGAAAAGGCACCAATCTGGCGGCTCAGGTAGAATTCGAAAGCTTTAACCGTCAGCTGAACGCGATTAACCGTCACAACTCCAGCAAGCTGGTGAATGCTGTGCAGCAGGACGTTCACGCCATGCTGCAACAGGCTGAAGCGGAAATTGCTGAGCAGGCGCGTGCGCTCATTGAAGCGGCGAAAGTTGAAGCGGACGAGCAACTGACGAAAGAACTGGATCGTCTGAAAGCGCTGAAAGAAGTGAACCCGAACATTCGTGATGACGAACTGGAATCGGTAGACTCTAACCGCAAGCAGGTACTGGCGAATCTGAACGATGCCAGCTGGCGTCTGGATGCGATCCGTCTGGTGGTCGTCAGCCACCAGTAAGCCTGACGGGATGCAGCCGGTCTGCATCCCTTCTTTTATTTCACCCTGAATGCAGACTGAAACCGCTATGAGCGAACATCAACCGACAATCCCTGAGCCTTCCAAAACCCGGCCGCTGGAGAATTACAATCCGCCGACCGATCCCTGGTTACGGGTGATTTTTCAGGATGAACACATCATGGTGGTGAATAAGCCAAGCGGGTTGCTTTCGGTGCCGGGGAAATTAGCCGAGCATCAGGACAGCCTGATGACGCGCATTCAGCAGCAATATCCCCAAGCGGAATCGGTGCATCGTCTGGATATGTCGACCAGCGGCGTGATTGTGGTGGCGCTGACCAAAGAAGCCGAACGAGAGCTGAAACGTCAGTTCCGCGAGCGTGAAACCAAGAAAGTGTATATCGCGCGGGTCTGGGGACGGGTCGAAGAAGATTACGGCATTATCGATTTGCCGCTGATTTGCGATTATCCCAACCGGCCAAAACAGAAAGTTTGCCATGAGACCGGGAAGAAAGCGCTGACGCAATACGAAGTGATGTCCTGGGATGAAGACGGCACGACGCGCGTCAAACTCCGGCCGATTACCGGACGTTCACATCAGCTGCGCGTGCACTTACTGGCGCTCGGGCATCCGATTCTGGGCGATAAGTTTTACGCACATCCGCAGGCGCTGGCCGCCGCTGACCGCCTGCAACTGCATGCGCAGGAGCTGTCGTTTTACCATCCGATCACTGACGCGCCGCTGGTATTCAACTGTGAGCCGGATTTTTAAGTTTCCGGAAGACACAAAAAAGGCGCTGAATTCAGCGCCTTTTACTTTTGCGTCGGAGAAGATTACTTAAAACCTTTCTCTCTTTTGATCAGGTCATACGCGGCCTGAATCGACTGCGCTTTCTCTTTCGCCATTTCCATCATTTCCGGCGGCAAACCTTTTGCGACCAGCTTGTCCGGATGATGTTCGCCCATCAGCTTGCGGTACGCACGTTTGATTGTGGTTGCATCGTCCGTGGCATTCACGCCCAGCACTTTACAGGCATCGGCCAGCGTCGGGCCTTGCTGTGTCTGGTGATAACCGCCGCGATAAGAGTGACCGCCCTGCTGATTTGCGCCGAACTGTTGCCCACCTTCCATCATGCGCAGGAACTGATCGAACTGCATGCGGGAGATCCCGAGCTCTTCAGCAATCACATACAGCACTTCGCGCTCGTTCGGATGCAAAGAACCGTCGGCATACGCCGCCTGGATCTGGATTTCCAGAAAAGTCCGGATCAGATCAAAGCGGCCGAAACATGCAGTGCGCAATGCCCGCATTTTTTCCCGCAACGGGTAATTCGCATCTTTCCCGTCGCGGAAGGCACGCTGGGCGGCTTCACGCTGCTCACCGTGCAACTGCATACGTTCCATGTAAAGACTGGCAATTTGTATATCCGCCTCGGTCACTCTGCCTTTTGATTTAGTCAGATTCCCCATCACTTCAAATGTGGTGCGGAAAAAGAGAGTTTGACGTGTCTGTTGATCGGCGAAATATCCCCGGCGTTTCGCAGAACGCGCAGTATCAAACATATGCCCTATCAACACCCCTGAAACAATTCCCCAGAAGCCTAAACCTGACCATAAGCCCAGGATAAGTCCGAGCAGTTTTCCCCAATACTGCATATACTCCTCAATTCGCCATGCCGTCGCTTAAAAATTGCTTTATCATAACCGGCATTTATCGTTGTGCCTAACGGCGGCAACGTAACAGGTTGGATTTAACACTAGCGCAACCATGATGAGTGAGATAGTCTCTGACCGTTTGCCGGCATGATGCCTCTGATGACGGAACACCATTTTACGTATGAAAAACAGACGTCTGAAAACACGCTTACCCACAGTGCTGGCTGCCACAATCTGGTCAGTATTGTACAGTCACGGCGCAATGGCCGACCTCGCGCAACAATGTATGCTCGGCGTTCCGACCTATGACAAACCTTTGGTGCAGGGTGATCCTAATTCACTGCCTGTGACCATCAATGCCGACAAGGCCACCGGAAATTATCCTGACAGCGCGCTTTTCAGCGGCAACGTTAATATCGTTCAGGGTAACAGTACGCTCGATGCCGATCATGTTCAGCTCAACCAAATTGCCAATCCCAATCAGCCCACTCCGACCCGTACCGCCACGGCGACCGGGAACGTGCGTTATAACGATAACCAGATCAAGCTGAACGGGCCGAAAGGCTTTGCAAACCTGACCACCAAAGATACCGATGTCCAGAATGGCGATTACCAGATGGTAGGCCGTCAGGGCCGCGGTAATGCTGACAAGATGAAGCAGCGTGACAACAACCGCTACACCATCATGGATAACGGCACATTCACGACCTGTCTGCCTGGCGATAACAGCTGGAGCGTGGTGGGTTCAGAAGTGATTCAGGACCGCCAGGAAGAAGTGGCTGAAATCTGGAATGCCCGTTTCCATATCGGCCCGGTTCCGGTGTTCTACAGCCCGTACATGCAGTTGCCGATCGGTGACAAACGCCGTTCGGGCTTCCTTATTCCGAACGCCAAATACAGCAGCAGTAACGGCTTTGGCCTGACGGTTCCCTGGTACTGGAACATCGCGCCAAATTACGATGCCACGATCACGCCGAACTACATGAGCAACCGTGGTCTGCAATTGCAGAACGAATTCCGCTATCTGACCGTGGCCGGTGCAGGTCTGATGGAGTTCGATTATCTGGGCGACGATAAGAAAATCGATCAGCAGTACGTGGATGATGAGAACCGGACCAGCGATAAGACTAAGCGCTGGATGTACTACTGGCGTCATGCCGGCGTATACGATCAGGTTTGGCGCTTCAATGTCGACTACACCAAGGTCAGTGACCCGTACTACTTCACCGATTTCGATTCGAAATACGGTTCAAGCACTGACGGCTATTCCACGCAAAAATTCAGCGTAGGTTATGCCAACCAAAACTGGGATGTGACGCTGGCCAGCAAGCAGTTCCAGGTGTTTTCGGATTACGGTAACAGCAATGCTTACCGCGCCCAGCCACAGCTGGACATCAACTATTACAAAAACGATGTGGGCCCTTTCGACCTGCATCTTTATGGTCAGGCGGTGAAATTCACCAGCGTTAACCCTGACAACCCGGAAGCGGTGCGTACTCACTTCGAACCGACCCTGAGCCTGCCGCTGAGTAACGCCTGGGGAAGTCTGGATAACGAAGTTAAGCTGATGGCGACCCACTATCAGCAGGATATTCCGGATGCGTATTACGATGCGAACCCGGACACCAAACTTCGTTCTTCAGTAAACCGCGTTATGCCTGAGTTCAAAACCGACGGCAAAATGGTCTTCGACCGGACGATGGACTGGGACAGTGATTACACCCAGACTCTCGAACCGCGCGCACAGTATTTGTACATTCCGTATCGTAACCAGAGCGGGATTAATACCTATGACTCGACGCTGTTACAGTCCGACTATACCGGCCTGTTCCGCGATAAGAGCTACAGCGGCCTGGACCGAATTGCTTCGGCAAACCAGGTGGCAACTGGTTTAACAACCCGTATTTACGACGAAAATCTGGAAGAGCGCTTCAATGCGTCTGCCGGTCAGATTTACTACTTCCAGCCACCGCGCACAGGCGACGTGAACAGTGCTCTGGATAAAAGTGATGACAGAGGCAGCCTGGTTTGGGCTGGTGACAGCTATTACAAAATCAATGACTTCTGGGGCGTTCGTGGTGGCGTGCAGTACGACACCCGTTTAGATGCACTGGCGTTGGGCGATGCCGTTCTGGAATACCGCGCTGACTCAGAAAGAATGGTTCAGTTGAGCTACCGTTATGCCAGCCCGGAATATATTCAGGCGACACTGCCAAGCGTGACCAACCCGGGATATCAGGATGGTATTTCTCAGGTGGGCGGGATCGCCAGCTGGCCGATTGCTGACCGCTGGGCGATTGTTGCGGCCTATTATTACGACACCAAAGCACAGCAATCTGCCGATCAGCTGATTGGTTTGCAGTACAACACCTGCTGCTGGGCCATCAACGTGGGCTACGAACGTAAGATCACCAACTACGATACTGTTAAGTCCGAAAGCAAGTATGACAATAAGATTGGATTCAACATTGAACTTAGAGGCCTGGGGAACAATCAAACCCTCGGAACGAAAGAAATGTTGGCCAGCGGCATACTGCCTTATCAACGCGCTTTCTAAGCCGATACCACGATTGATGAGTTAAGACTCTACGAACTCAGTGAACTTGAAACCCGCGCTTGCGGATTAGACAAATGGAAAAAGTATGAAGAACTGGAGAACACTTCTCCTCGGCGTGACGCTTTGTGCCAGCACTGCGTTTGCAGCCCCTCAGGAAGTTGATAAAGTTGCCGCCGTCGTCAACAACGGCGTCGTATTGCAAAGTGACGTAGACAGCCTGTATCAGTCAGTAACGCAGCAGGCCAAGCAAGCAAACCAACAGCTGCCCGATGAAGCGACGTTGCGCCACCAGATCCTTGATCGTCTGATCATGGATCAGATCCAGTTGCAGATGGCGACCCGCATGGGTATCACGCTGACGGATCAGGATGTGGATAAAGCGATTGCCGGTATTGCACAGCAGAACAATATTTCCGTTGACCAGCTGCGTAGCCGTCTGGCTTATGACGGTCTGAACTACAGCACTTATCGCGCCCAGATCCGTAAAGAAATGCTGATCAGTGAAGTCCGTAACAGCGAAGTTCGCCGTCGCGTGACGATCCTGCCTCAGGAAGTGGATCAGCTGTCCAAACAGGTTGCGGCTCAGAACGGCAGCAGCGCTGAATTTAACCTCAGCCATATCCTGTTGCCATTGCCGGAAAACCCAACGCAGGATCAGGTTGATACGGCTGAACAGCTGGCGAAGAAAATCGTTGCTGATCTGAACAACGGCGCGGACTTCGGCAAACTGGCTATCACCTACTCTGCTGATTCCCAGGCGCTGAAAGGCGGCAACATGGGTTGGGGCAAATTGCAGGAATTACCTTCCCTGTTCGCTCAGGCGCTGAGTACTGCGCAGAAAGGCCAGGTTATCGGTCCGATCCGTTCAGGCGTGGGCTTCCACATCCTGAAAGTGAACGATATCCGTGGTGATAACAAAAGCGTTTCCGTCACTGAAGTCCATGCACGCCATATCCTGATCAAGCCATCCGTTGTGATGACCGATGCTCAGGCGCGCGCGAAACTGGAACAGGCTGCGGCGGATATCAAGAGCGGTAAAGCAACGTTTGCTGATGAAGCGAAACAGCTTTCTCAGGATCCGGGTTCTGCAAATCAGGGCGGCGATTTAGGTTGGGCGTCTCCGGATATGTACGATCCTGCGTTCCGCGATGCACTAATGAACCTGAAAAAAGGTGAAATCAGTGCGCCAGTTCATTCTTCCTTCGGCTGGCACCTGATCCAGTTACTGGATACCCGCCAGGTTGATAAAACAGATGCGGCACAGAAAGAACGTGCTTACCGCATGCTGTTCAACCGTAAATTTGCGGAAGAAGCCCAGACTTGGATGCAGGAACAACGTGCTGAAGCGTACGTGAAAATTATGGACGGTAATGGACAATAAAACACTGACAACGAAATCTGTCGTCATCACCCCCGGCGAACCTGCCGGGGTTGGGCCGGATCTGGTACTGGCGCTGGCTCAGCAGGCATGGCCTGTTGAGCTGGTGGTGTGTGCCGATCCGGCCCTGCTGCTTGAGCGCGCTGAAAAACTGGGTCTGAAGATCCAGCTGCGCGAATACCTGAAAGACAGCCCGGCAGAACCTCAGGCCGCGGGGACATTAACGGTTTTACCGGTCAGCACGGCTGTGCCTGTCACGCCCGGTAAACTGGATGTCGCCAACAGCCAATACGTGGTAGAAACGCTGGCCCGCGCCTGCGATGGCGCAATCAGCGGTGAGTTTGCCGCGCTGATTACCGGCCCGGTGCAAAAGAGCATCATTAACGATGCCGGTATCCCGTTTATCGGTCATACCGAATTCTTTGCTGACCGCAGCCATTGCAACCGCGTAGTGATGATGCTGGCAACGGAAGAACTGCGCGTCGCGCTGGCGACCACGCATTTACCGCTGTTAGCCGTACCGGGTGCGATCACGCGCGAATGTCTCCACGAAGTTATCACCATTTTGAATCATGATCTGAGAACCAAATTTGGCATCGCCGAGCCGCAAATCTACGTGTGTGGTCTGAACCCGCACGCCGGAGAAGGCGGTCATATGGGTCATGAGGAAATAGACATCATCATCCCTGCGCTGGAAGAACTGCGCCAGCAGGGAATGCATCTTATCGGTCCGCTGCCCGCTGATACGTTATTCCAGCCTAAATATCTGCAACACGCCGATGCTGTTTTATCGATGTATCACGATCAGGGCCTTCCGGTGCTAAAATATCAGGGATTCGGTCGCGCCGTGAATATCACGCTGGGCCTTCCCTTTATCCGGACTTCCGTTGATCACGGCACCGCCCTTGAACTCGCTGCAACCGGCACAGCCGATGCAGGCAGTTTCAAGACAGCAATAAATCTCGCCATTCGTATGGCAAATAACAGCAACGATAAATAACAACAATGAATAGTAGAGTCCACCAAGGTCACTTTGCCCGTAAACGTTTTGGGCAAAACTTCTTAACCGATCAGTTTGTTATCGATAGCATCGTGTCGGCCATTCATCCTATGCCGGGCGAATCTGTCGTCGAAATCGGTCCTGGCCTGGCTGCATTAACTGAGCCCGTCGCTTCACGTCTGGATAGCATGACGGTCATCGAACTCGACCGCGATCTGGCTACACGTCTGGAAAACAATCCGAAGTTTCAGGGCAAGCTGCGCGTCATTCAGTCTGATGCAATGAAAATCAATTTTGGCGAGCTCTCCGAAGAGCTTGGTCAGCCGCTGCGCGTATTCGGCAACCTGCCGTATAACATTTCCACGCCGCTGATGTTCCACCTGTTCACCTACACCAACGCCATCAAAGACATGCATTTCATGTTGCAGAAGGAAGTGGTAAACCGCCTGGTTGCAGGCCCGAACAGCAAAGCGTATGGTCGTTTAACGGTGATGGCGCAGTATTACTGCAACGTTATCCCGGTGCTGGAAGTACCGCCGGAATCCTTTACACCGGCACCAAAAGTGGAATCCGCCGTGGTGCGTTTAGTACCACATGACGTGATCCCTTATCCGGTTTCTGATATCCGCATTCTGAGCCGCCTGACCACCGACGCGTTTAATCAGCGTCGTAAGACTGTGCGTAACAGCCTCGGCCATCTGTTCACTCCTGAGCAAATGACGGAGCTGGGCTTAGATCTCAGCATGCGTGCTGAAAATATTTCGGTTGAGCAATACTGTAAACTGGCTAACTGGTTGTCCACGCGGCCTAAAACCCCGGAACCTCAGGAGTAGCGTTATGCTTAATTCGCCCCGTGTTTGTGTTCAGGTGCAAAGTATCTACGTAGAGTCACAGTCGATACCGGAAGAAGAACGTTTTGTTTTCGCCTACACCATCACGATCCGCAATCTGGGGCGTTTTAATGTGCAACTGCTTCGCCGTTACTGGCTGATCACCAACAGTAACGGCCGCCAGACCGAAGTTCAGGGCGAAGGGGTTATCGGTGAACAACCGCTGATCCTGCCTGGCAACGAATTCCACTACACCAGCGGCGCTGTTTTAGAAACGCCACTGGGCACGATGGAAGGCCATTACGAAATGGTCGCGCACGACGGTGAAAGCTTCCGCGTGCCGATCCCGGTCTTCCGCCTCGCCATCCCTACGCTGATAAATTAATCCACATGTCGACATATCTTATTGGTGATGTTCACGGCTGCATCGATGAACTCAAGGCGCTATTGGCGCAGGTGGATTTTGATCCGCAAAATGATGCTCTCTGGCTGACGGGCGATCTCGTCGCGCGCGGGCCGTCTTCTGTTGAAGTCCTGCGTTTTGTCAGTGGTTTGGGCGACTGCGTACGGATGGTGCTCGGTAATCACGATTTACATCTGCTGGCGGTTTACGCAGGCATCAGCTTTAACAAGCCGAAAGATCGTATTACGCCGTTACTCGAAGCAGAAGATGCCGATGAGCTGATCAACTGGCTGCGCCGTCAGCCGGTGTTGCAGGTAGATGAAGATCTGAAACTGGTGATGGCTCACGCCGGGATCACGCCGCAGTGGGATCTCGACACCGCAAAAATGTGCGCCCGCGAAGTTGAAGCCGTGCTGAGCAGCGACACTTACCCGCTGTTTCTCGATGCCATGTATGGCGATATGCCGAACAACTGGCATCCGGAGCTGAGCGGTCTGGCTCGTTTACGTTTCAGTACCAATGCGTTCACCCGCATGCGCTACTGTTTCCCGAACGGGCAGCTGGATATGATTTGCAAAGATGTACCCGAGAACGCGCCAAAACCCCTCAAACCCTGGTTTGATATTCCGGGTCCGGTGCAGGAAGCGGGTTACAGCATTGCGTTTGGTCACTGGGCATCGCTGGAAGGAAAAGGCGCACCGGAAGGCATTTACGCGCTGGACACCGGTTGTTGCTGGGGCGGGGATTTAACGATGCTGCGCTGGGAAGATAAAACCTATTTCACCCAGCCGTCGAACCGTCATAAAGAAAAAGAGCAATCAGAACTCCCGAAAGCACTGTAGTTTTTGGGCGGGATAAAAGTCAAAAGGCACCCCTGAAAGGTGCCTTTTTGCTTTGCGCGTCAGCCTGAAAAATCAGGCGCGACGGTCAAGGATTTCGAAGCAGTAGCCATGAGAGTTTTGCTCATCAGCGTCATGGAATTCGCTGAAAGTGCTTTCCCAGTCATCCGGCTCGTAGTCAGGGAAATGCGTATCCCCTTCCACTTCCGCATCAATGTGGGTCAGGTATAAACGGTTCGCCTTCGGCAATAATTGCTCGTATACGCGGCCACCGCCCATCACCATCACTTCTTCCACATCACCGGCAGCAGTCAGTGCGGCCTCCACAGACGTCACCCAGGTCACGCCATCGTGCGCACCAGGCTTTGAGCTGATGACGATATTCAGCCGGCCAGGTAACGGTCGCCCAATCGACTCGAACGTCTTGCGCCCCATGATGACAGGTTTGTTGAGCGTATTACGCTTAAACCAGGCCAGATCACCGGGTAAATGCCAAGGCATTGCGTTTTCCATGCCAATAACGCGATCGGTCGCCAGTGCGGCGATCAGGCTGATAATCATTAAGAAGCCCTGTGTTGATTAAAGAGACTCAAAAAAAGAGCCCACACTATACGGAAAGCCCAATCAACCGTCGATAGGGAGACTCACGCTTTACAAAGATATAAGAGCGCTCTTACCCTGACGGGATTTTACCCGCCTGATGTGCCAGTTTCGGGTATGAAAGGGGGTTAAAAACCGGAAGAATTTTCATTTACCCAGCCGAAAATGCTGGAAACGCGATCTGTAGTTTGCCCCTCCGATCACGCTTGTACAACTGAGCTTACACACCGGGGCGATTACGGTACAGTCATCGTCCTTTCCACCCTTAACCGAAATGTCAGTCGGGCAAAAAAAGCCATAAGAGTGATTTATCTTGCTAAGGATTGGCGTATCATGCGGCCTTCATTTTGTTCTGAACATTAACGACGGTTATTTCCATGCTTGAAACCACCCTTTTTGTTGCCAGTATTGCGTTCCTCGGCATGCTTTCTCCCGGCCCTGATTTCTTTCTGGTCATCAAAAATGCGGCCCGTTATCCTCGCGTTGCGGCACTGATGACATCGTTTGGGGTGATTTGTGGCGTGATCACGCATATGTCTTACTGCGTCGCGGGTCTGGCTGTCGTTATTACCACCACGCCGTGGCTGTTTGATTTATTAAAATACGTCGGTGCTGCTTATCTGATCTGGGTGGGTATTCAGGCGCTGTTCTCGCGCAGCAACAGTAAGATGAATCTCGACGGGCTGGAACCGCAGCAGGTCAAATTGCGTACCGCGTTTGTGCAGGGTTACTTGTGTAATCTGCTGAACCCGAAAGCCACGCTGTTCTTCCTGGCGATGTTTACGCAGGTCTTGCAGATCAACTCCACCCTGGGCGAAAAGTTGTGGTACGCGTCGATTATTGTCAGCTTATCTGTGGTCTGGTGGCCTTCGCTGGCACTGTTAATCCAGAGCGCACCGGTTCGCCGCGGTCTGGCAAAAGCGCAGAAAATTATCGATAAGCTGCTGGGTGGCGTGCTGATTGGTTTGGGCATTAAAGTGGCGTTGAGCTGATCAAAAAAGCCGGCATTTCAATTCTGTGCCGGCTTTCTGTTCTCCCTCTGAATCCTCAGAGTTTATCCTTTCGCTTCAATCACATCCTTTTCCGGCGCTTTTCCATCAATACTCCCGCGCCAGCCAGACTGAACCGATGACAAACGCTCCTGATCCTGCTCGATAGCCGCGGTCAGCATGTCCTTTGCACGTTGCATACTGGCGATACGGAATTCAGTATCTTCGTAATTCTCGATAGTGGCTTCGAGCATTTTCAGGTTATAGCGACGGAACAAATCAGCCTTTTCCCGCGCTTCATACGCATCGAGACCGAGTTCTTCCAGCACATCACGCCCTACGCGCAGTGAGCCTTCGAACAATTCACGCTCCGGTGCTTCCACGCCCAACTGACGCAGCTGATACCAATGGTCAACATCGCGGGCACGCGCAATCACCTTCAGGTTCGGGAAATGCTCTTTCGCCAGCGCCGTCAGTTGCAGGTTGGCTTCAACGTCATCGATGGCATTAATCAGCACCTTAGCCTGCGCCGCGCCTGCCGATTCGAGTAAATCCATGCGGGTCGCATCACCGTAAAACACTTTGGTGCCGAATTTCCGCAGCGTTTCGATATGATCCGGATCGTGGTCCAGAACGACTGTATGAACATTGTTGGCCAGCAGCAAACGACCGGCAATCTGACCAAAACGACCGAATCCGGCGATAATGACCTGCGCATTTTCGTCATCAATGGTGTCCTGTGGACGGTCATCTTTCGGCGCATTGCGCTCCATGCGGTTCGCAATTACCAGCAGCAGCGGCGTTACGGCCATTGAAAGCGCAACGGCGAGCGTCAACGCTTTCGACCATTCGTCAGGCATCACGCCGGCCATTTTTGCAGCACTGAAAATCACGAAAGCGAATTCACTACCCTGCCCGATTAAGATCGCAAAAAGACCACGTTGTTTTTTCGGTACACTCAGCCACGGCGCAATCAGCCACAACAGCGCCGCCTTGAGCGCCATAAAGCCTGCCAGCAAGGTGGCGATCAGCAATGGCTGATGCACCAGCGTGCCGAAGTCGATAGACATTCCGACGCCGATAAAGAACAGGCCGAGGAGCAAACCTTTGAACGGCTGGATATCGCTTTCCAGCGCATGACGGTATTCCGAACTCGCCAGCAAAACGCCCGCCAGAAACGCGCCCATCGCCATCGACATGCCAGCCATCTCCAGCAGAATGCCGAAACCGAACACCAGGAAAAGTGCCACGGCGCTGAACACTTCGCGCATGCCGGAACGGGCAACAAAATGCAGCAAAGGCCGCGTAACGTAACGCCCAAGCAGCACCACCAACACCAGCGCACCGGCCACTTTTGCCGCCGACAGACCAAAGCTCAGGAGCGTTGTGGCTTCGCCGGTGCTGGCAAGAAGCGGGATCATCGCCACCAGCGGGATTGCCGCAATATCCTGGAATAACAGCACAGCAAACGCACTGCGGCCTAGCGGTGACGGCGTCAGACTGCGTTCGCTCATCGCCTGCATGGCAATCGCGGTGGAAGACAGCGCCAGCGTCATGCCAATTAACAAGGCAATTTTCCAGTCAAGGCCGAGGAAATAACAGAACGCGCTGAGTACCACGCCACAGCCGACCATCTGAATACTGCCGCCGCCAAAAACTGAGGCGCGCATGGTCCACAACCGTTTAGGATCCAGTTCCAGCCCGATGACAAACAGCATCAGCACCACGCCGATTTCCGCAAAGGTCAGAATCGACTCGGCATCAGAAACCAGTTTCAATCCCCACGGCCCGATAATGCAGCCTGCGATCAGATAGCCGAGCACAGAGCCGAGCCCGAGGCGGACAGCAATAGGTACAAACAGTGCCGCGGAGCCAAGATAAATCAGCCCCTCAATCATCAGGTTATGATTATCCATGATTCACCTCCGGCGGGCAGCCTTCTTTCAGGCTCAGGCAGGCCGTCAGGCGACGACGATATTCTTCGCCCGCCGCTTTCAGCGCCACTTCGTCGCAAATGAAGGTGTTATGGACCGCAAAATACGGCAGCCAGTGCATACCGCAATAAATGGCCGTCGCCTGTAAAGGCTGGGCCAGCACATCGAAATCAGGATGATCACCCAGTTCAAAATGATGTTCGTTACCGCCGGTCGTCACTGCCCACAGACAATGTTTGCCGTTCAGCGCATTGCCTTCGTGACCGTATGCCCAGCCGTGCTCAAGCACTTTGTCGATCCACAATTTCATCAGCGGCGGCAGGCTGTACCACTGGATCGGATGCTGGAATACCACCAGATCAGCGCGTTCAACGGCTTGCTGTTCTGCGGCGATATCGATATTAAAATCGGGGTATAGATCATACAGCGAACGCACTTCAACGTTGGGTAAATCACTGACCGCCGAGAGCAGTCCCTGGTTGGCCCGCGAATGGCGCGGATAAGGGTGGGCGTAAATTATTAGAATCATGCAGGTCTCTTGTCTTATTTTATTTACTTCAGCATACGCAACTTTCGGCATTCGGGGGAAAACCGGATGCATAAAATGAAAAAGGCGCAGCTTTCGCCGCGCCTTTCATCTGGCAATTATGCCATCAGCCTTTGATTTTCGCGTGCATTTCCTGCACTGAAATCACCTGCTCAGTCGGGTCAGAAGACAGCGCCATCGCCGTGGCGAAACCGCCGTTCAGCGTGGTGTCGTAATGCACTTTGTATTGCAGTGCACTGCGGCGGATAAGCTTGGAGTCTTCAATCGCCTGACGGCCCGCCGTGGTGTTGACGATGTACACATATTCACCGTTCTTGATACGGTCCTGAATATGCGGACGGCCTTCATGCACCTTGTTGACCAGGCGCGGGTTAATCCCGGCTTCACCCAACACCACCGCCGTACCGTGTGTCGCATCCAGCTCGAAACCGCGTTTAAGCAGTTTCGCGGCCAAATCCACCACGCGGCCTTTGTCGCCTTCACGCACAGACAGCAATGCGCGACCGGCTTTCTTCATGCCGGAGTTGCTGCCCAGCTGCGCTTTCGCGAACGCTTCTGCGAAGGTGCGGCCAACGCCCATGACTTCACCGGTAGAACGCATTTCCGGCCCGAGAATCGGGTCAACGCCAGGGAATTTGTTGAACGGCAACACCACTTCCTTGACGGAGTAGTAAGGCGGGATGACTTCTTCGGTCACGCCTTGCTGCGCCAGCGTCTGGCCTGCCATGACGCGGGCGGCCACTTTCGCCAGCGCCACACCAGTCGCTTTAGACACGAACGGGACGGTACGTGCGGCGCGCGGGTTAACTTCAATCAGGTAGACTTCGTTGTTTTTCACCGCGAACTGGACGTTCATCAGGCCGCGAACGCTCAGCTCGAAGGCCAGTTTCTCGACCTGCTGACGCATCACGTCCTGAATTTCCTGGCTCAGCGTGTAACACGGCAGAGAACATGCGGAGTCACCGGAGTGAACGCCAGCCTGCTCAATGTGCTCCATGATGCCGCCAATCAGCACGCGCTCGCCGTCGCAGATTGCATCGACGTCCACTTCAACAGCATCATCCAGGAAGCGGTCGAGCAATACCGGCGCATCGTTGGACACGCTGACCGCATTCTGGAAGTAACGGCGCAGGTCGATTTCGTCGTACACGATTTCCATTGCGCGGCCGCCCAGAACATACGACGGACGAACCACCAGCGGATAACCGATGCCTGCTGCTTTTTCGACAGCCTGTTCGATGGTCGCTACCGTGGCGTTAGCCGGTTGTTTCAGGCCCAGACGGTTAACCGCCTGCTGGAAACGTTCGCGGTCTTCGGCGCGGTCAATGGCGTCCGGGCTGGTGCCGATAATCGGTACGCCAGCGGCTTCAAGTTCCCGCGCCAGTTTCAGCGGAGTCTGTCCACCGTACTGCACGATGACACCTTTCGGCTGCTCGATGCGCACGATTTCCAGCACGTCTTCCAGCGTGACAGATTCGAAGTACAGACGGTCAGAAGTGTCGTAGTCGGTAGAAACTGTTTCAGGGTTACAGTTGACCATGATGGTTTCGTAACCGTCTTCACGCAGCGCCAGTGAGGCGTGTACGCAGCAGTAGTCGAACTCAATGCCCTGACCGATACGGTTCGGACCGCCGCCCAGCACCATGATTTTTGGTTTGTCGTTAGTCGGGTTGGATTCGCACTCTTCTTCGTACGTGGAGTACATGTACGCCGTGTCAGTTGAGAATTCAGCCGCACAGGTATCCACACGTTTGTAAACGGGGTGCAGATTGTATTTGTGGCGCAGTTTGCGCACTTCGCTTTCGGATACACCCACCAGTTTAGCCAGGCGCAGGTCAGCAAAGCCTTTGCGTTTAAGCATGCGCAGGTATTCCGGCGTCAGTATGTTGAAACCGCCTTCGGCGACTTCATTTTCCAGTTTCACCAGCTCTTCAATTTGCACCAGGAACCAGCGGTCGACGTTGGTCAGGTTGAAGATACCATCAACGGACATCCCGGCGCGGAAGGCGTCAGCGATGTACCAGATACGCTCCGCACCCGCTTCTTTCAGCTCGCGACGGATTTTCGTCAGCGCTTCCGGGTCGTCCAGGCTCACTTTCGGGTCGAAGCCGCTTGCGCCCACTTCCAGACCGCGAAGGGCTTTTTGCAGCGATTCCTGCTGGGTGCGGCCAATCGCCATCACTTCGCCAACGGATTTCATCTGCGTGGTCAGACGGTCGTTTGCACCGGCAAATTTCTCAAAGTTGAAGCGTGGGATTTTCGTCACAACGTAGTCAATGGACGGTTCAAACGACGCAGGCGTTTTGCCGCCGGTGATGTCGTTCATCAGTTCATCGAGGGTGTAACCCACCGCCAGTTTCGCCGCCACTTTGGCGATCGGGAAACCGGTCGCTTTAGAGGCCAGCGCGGAAGAACGGGATACGCGCGGGTTCATCTCGATAACAATCAGACGGCCATTTTTCGGGTTCACCGAGAACTGGACGTTGGAACCGCCGGTTTCTACGCCGATTTCACGCAGTACCGCCATCGAGGCGTTACGCATGATTTGGTATTCTTTGTCGGTCAGGGTCTGCGCGGGTGCCACGGTGATGGAGTCACCGGTGTGGATGCCCATCGCATCGAAGTTTTCGATTGAGCAAACGATGATGCAGTTGTCGTTTTTATCACGCACGACTTCCATCTCGTACTCTTTCCAGCCAATCAGCGACTCATCAATCAGCAGCTCTTTGGTTGGGGAAAGATCCAGACCGCGTTCGCAAATCTCTTCAAATTCTTCACGGTTGTAAGCGATACCGCCACCGGTGCCGCCCATGGTGAATGAAGGACGAATGATGCACGGGAAACCGACGTCAGCCGCGATCACCAGCGCTTCTTCCATGGTATGCGCAATGCCTGAACGAGCGGTATCAAGGCCGATTTTCTTCATCGCAATATCGAAACGGCGACGGTCTTCGGCTTTATCAATGGCGTCTGCGGTCGCGCCAATCATGGTCACGCCGAATTCTGCCAGCACGCCCTGACGTTCCAGTTCCAGTGCACAGTTCAGTGCAGTCTGGCCACCCATGGTTGGCAGCACGGCGTCCGGACGTTCTTTCTCAATAATCTTGCGCACAACTTCCCAGTGAATCGGCTCGATGTACGTCGCATCAGCCATTTCCGGGTCAGTCATAATCGTTGCCGGGTTGGAGTTCACCAGAATGACGCGGTAACCCTCTTCACGCAGCGCTTTACACGCCTGTGCGCCGGAATAGTCAAACTCACACGCCTGGCCGATAACAATCGGGCCTGCGCCCAGAATCAGGATGCTTTTTATGTCTGTACGTTTTGGCATTTTTTATTCGCTCCTGATTTATTTGCTTATAAGAGTGGCGTTGTTGTTATGAGAAGCGCGGTAAGCGTTAATCAGTTCGATGAAATGATCGAACAATGGCGCTGCATCGTGCGGGCCCGGGCTGGCTTCCGGGTGTCCCTGGAAACTGAACGCCGCTTTATCGGTGCGGTGAATGCCCTGAACGGTGTGGTCAAACAGCGATTTGTGCGTCACGCGCAGGTTCGCAGGCAGATTATTTTCATCTACCGCAAAGCCGTGGTTCTGCGCCGTAATCATCACTACGTTGTTATCGATATCTTTAACCGGGTGGTTACCACCGTGGTGGCCGAGTTTCATCTTCAGCGTTTTCGCGCCGCTGGCCAGAGCCAGTAACTGATGACCGAGGCAGATGCCGAACACCGGAATGTCGGTTTCGAGGAAAGCTTTAATCGCGGCGATGGCGTAATCGCAAGGCTCCGGGTCACCCGGGCCGTTGGACAGGAAGATGCCGTCCGGATTGAGTTTCAGCACGTCGGCCGCCGGAGTTTGCGCCGGAACCACCGTCAGGCGGCAACCGCGGTCTACCAGCATACGCAGGATATTGCGTTTCGCGCCGTAGTCATAGGCCACAACGTGGAACGGTAATTCTTCATTTTTCCTGGCTTCAGGCAACTCACCTTCGAGCGTCCAGCTGCCTTGCTGCCAGCTGTAGGATTCCGCAGTGGTGACTTCTTTTGCCAGATCCATGCCTTTCAGCCCCGGGAATGCTTTGGCTTTTTGCAGCGCCAGCTGAGCATCCGGTGAATCGCCCGCGATGATGCAGCCATTTTGCGCACCTTTTTCACGAAGAAGGCGGGTCAGTTTACGGGTATCAATATCGGCGATGGCCACGATGTTATGGCGCTTAAGGTAATCAGAGAGGTTTTCTTCACTGCGGTAGTTGCTGGCAATCAGAGGTAAATCGCGAATGACCAGACCTTGAGCGTGTACTGCGGAGGATTCTTCATCAGCGGCATTGGTGCCGACATTACCGATATGGGGATAAGTGAGAGTGACAATTTGGCGGGAATAGGAAGGATCAGTGAGGATTTCTTGATAACCGGTCATCGACGTATTGAAGACCACTTCCCCCACTGCCGACCCTTCTGCCCCGATGGCCCGACCGTGGAATTGGGTTCCGTCTTCCAGAACCAATAGCGCTGACTTTATCAAAGCATCCTCCAAGAATAATAAATCACAATATTTGCATATTAATTCAGATAACAGGATCTAAATCAATGCAAAAATCGCTCCCAAAGCCAATTTTTGGCAAACGGCGGCATTTTAGAGAGGGCGATGGGGTTTGTCTACTAAAAGCACCAATATTTCTTTGTTTTTTGCACAACTCAGCGAAAAGCCTCTGTCACTGCCATAAAAACATAGCTCAAGTCAGTATAGTAACCGTTTGCGGAAGGGGATGTCTGGAAAAGGGTGATGTAAACGAGATTATTACAAACCGGAGGAGTTGCATTGTTTAAAAAGCATACATCAGGAGGGGTGTTAAGCATGAATATTTATAGAAATGGCAATCAGGAAGGAAATAACAGTCAAAATCGATATTTTAGAATAAAAAAGAGAAGGGCAATCAAGGAACTGCCCTTTTATCAAAACATTATGACCAAAACAACCACATCACATCTAAATCAAATTCTATAAATCATCTAACCCAAGCACATCCCGCATGTCGTAAAGGCCATTTTTATGCGAGGAAAGCCACTTTCCTGCACGAACTGCGCCATTTGCGAATGTCATGCGGCTGGAAGCCTTGTGCGTAATCTCTACGCGCTCACCGATATCTGCAAACATCGCGGTGTGTTCACCGACAATATCCCCGGCGCGGATGGTCGCAAAACCAATGCTTTTCGGATCACGTTCGCCAGTATGTCCTTCGCGGGCATACACTGCGCAGTCTTTCAGATCACGGCCCAGCGCATCAGCAATCGCCTCGCCCATCGCCAGCGCGGTGCCGGAAGGCGCATCCACTTTGTGGCGGTGATGCGCTTCCACAATTTCGATATCCGTATAATCGCCCATCACCTTCGCGGCTTTTTCCAGTAACTTGAGCACGACGTTGACGCCCACGCTAAAGTTAGCGGCAAAAACCACAGGAATGCTCTCTGAAGCCTGTTTAATTGCGGCCTTACCGGCGTCATCGAAGCCCGTAGTGCCAATAATCATACCTTTATGGTGTTTCTGGCAAAAAGCCAGGTGCGCCAGCGTGCCTTCCGGCCGGGTGAAGTCGATCAGAATATCGAAGTCATTCGCCACCGCATCGAGGTCATCATTCACCCGGATACCGGATGTACCGGTTCCCGCCAGTTCGCCCGCATCGGCTCCGACCAGGGAAGAACCCGGACGTTCCAGCGCCGCGCCCAATACCACGCCGTCAGTATCAGAGACGGCCTGAATCAGTTGCCGGCCCATACGACCGCCTGCGCCAACGATAGCCATGCGAATATCAGCGTTACTCATAATTACTACTCTCTTCTTATAGTCGTTCTGCCGTGAAACAGAATCAGGTTATCGACCCTGCGATCCAGGAGCCAGAGAAATTGCCTCATAATTAGAAAATTATGATATAGGTCCGTTAACATCAGTAAAAGCCATCTGTTTTCAGGTTACGCAATCTAAGATTTTGTGTTAAACGGTTCTTAAAAGCGGAACTGATTGAGAAATGCGCCTTAAAATTCTTCATCCGGGTACTTCGCATAATCATTCACTTTAGTGCATAAACGTCTGACATCAGTTCTGCACCTAATGTCGCACCTTATCCGGCTTTCATGAGAACTCAATGAACTTCCCTCTTTATTACAGCATTCCTGCGCCGCAGGAATAGTCCACGTTAGCAATAATCACCACTGTATCTCCCCGCCACGAAAGACAAATAAAAGAACAAACACGCTATTTCTTAGATCTGAAACATTAAATTTTTATTATATGTGGTGAAATAATATTGATAAAATCAATGATTGTGATAATAAATAGCCACCTAATTTTAACCTCCTAAATTTGATTTTAGGATCGCTAAAATAAGTAGCCTGGATCCATGAGGCGCGTCTTCACCCTGACCAGACAGTTACCGGTAAGGGGAAATAATAAAAATACATCGCCAGTTCACATACCGGTTCTTCCGGGTAAGTATATTGGCGCAGGGACATAACATGAAATTCAAACTAAACAAAGTCACGCAAGTGGCGACCGCTGGCCTGTTGTTCGGTCTGGCTTCCTTTGCTTCACACGCAGAAATCACCCTGATTAAACAAGACCCACAGCCTAACGATCCGCTGAGCCGTCTGCAATTCCAGGTTGGCGGGAGTATTCGTCCACAGTTCCAGTTCCAGAACGGCGTCAAAAACTATAAAACCAACGGTTTTGACGGCGGTACTCGTTTCCGTTTCTCCACTGACTACTATCTGTTTGATGACATCAGCTGGATTAACTATTACGAGCTGGGTGTGAATATTCCTGCGCTGACTGGCTGGGATAATCACTACGCTGCCGGCGCGCATAACACCACCCGTCGTATGCTGTACACCGGTCTGAAAAGCAAAACCTACGGTCAGCTGACTTTCGGCCAGCAAAACAGCGTTTATTATGATGTTGTTGGTGCGAAAACCGATATCTGGGACTACGACATGCTCGCTCAGGCACCAGGCAACGGTGTTAACGGCGACTACGACGGTTCTTACCGTTCACGTAAGATGCTTAAATACAAAAATACCTTCGGCGATGCTGATGTGTATGCCTCTTACCTGTTCTCAGATAACGATCTGCTGACCGGTAAAAACAGCCTGCGTTATAAACGTAATGGCGGCGGTTCTGTGGGTGTGGATTACCACATCACCAAAGAACTGACATGGGGTACTGCGTACAACTACACCGACGCAGAAATGAAAAATCCAAATAACAACACCTCCAAAGACTACAATCAGAGCATCGTTGGTACCGCTCTGAGCTGGAAACCAGGCAACTGGACAGCGTCCTTCGGTGGCGGTTATTACCATGACTTCCTGACCACCGGCCTGAAAACCGAAGATCACTTCTTCGCAGGCGATGCATACGGTCTGGAATACTTCCTGGGTTACGCTTTCCCAATCAACCAGTTCGCTGTGAAAACCATTCAGCCATACTTCATGGGTGACCGTCTGACCTATGTTACTGGCCGCAATTATCAGCGTATCGATAACGGTCTGGGTGTGTCCTTCCAGCTCGATTACGGCTTCCGTGTTGATTACGAACATGTGTTCACGTCTTCTACCGATAACCTCGGCGACATGAACCTGATCCGTCTGAGATACGACTTCTAAGCCTTAACGATTGAACTTCAGGGGCCAGCTTTACGTCTTATTGACGGGCTGGCCCTTTCTTTTTACACCATTCTTAATCCCTGCGGGCAAAGCCAGACTAGACTGAATACAGACAGTTTTTCGCTATATCCACTTTGCAGCCAGCAGGAGAGCTTTGCGATGTCAGCATTTTTCCGGTCCGACATAACTGCCGTAGGCGACTATCGAGCCGAATTGGGTGAAACTCCCGTCTGGTGCCAGCGCACCCAGTCATTATTGTGGGTCGATATCCTGGCTCAGCGCGTATTACGTTACTGGCCAGCTTCCGGCCAGACTGAAATTCACGAACTCCCCTCCCTGACCAGCGGCGTATTGTTAACGCAAAAGCGTAACGTCTTTTTGCTGATTTCTCAGGACGGCGTTCACCTCTACGATTACGAATCTCAAACCCGGCAGAAACTCTGCGATTATCCCGGCGCGGAAGGAACGCGCCCCAACGAAGCCGCTGTCGCACCTGATGGCTCACTTTGGTTTGGCACGATGGATATTGAAGAAGAAAAGATGACCGGCGCGTGGTACCGCTTTGAGGCCGGGGATGAAAAGCCTGAAACCATGCTCGATAACGTGGGGACGACCAATACGCTGGTCTGGTATGAAGGCAAAGTCTGGTTTGCAGACAGCCGGAAAAACCGCTTTTATTCCGCTAACGCCCGCCGCATCAATCCTCTGAAAATTTCCTGTTTCTCCTCCGGCGATAAAATCCCCGACGGCTCGGCGCTGACGCAAAACGGCTGGCTCATCACCGCCTGCTGGGGCTCAAAATGCCTGCTGCGCCAGCAGATCAATCAGGGCGAACTGCTGACGCTGGACACCCTGCCGGTGCCCGTCACGCAGCCAAGTTGCTGTACATTTGGCGGCCCGGATATGACCGAGATATTTATCACGTCGGCACGTAAAAACCTTAATGCCCCGCACGCGCTGGAAGGAGCGCTGCTGCACGCTAAAACAGCGACCGTTGGCGCGCCGCAGAATCTTTTCAGACTCGAAAACCCGTAACGGGTGTCAAAAAAGACGTAAAAAAACCGGCCACGTGAGCCGGTTTTTTAATTTTATGCATTTCATCAGTCGATCTGACGCACATCAACACGCAACTCTTTCGGCACTTCGAAGACAATATTTTCTTCGCGCCCCTCGATATTAATTACATCGAGGCCACCAAATGCTTTCAGCTTGCTGATCACGTCCTGTACCAAAATATCCGGTGCCGAAGCGCCAGCTGTCACGCCAATGCTTTTCGCATTTTTGAGCCAGCTTTCCTGAATATCTGCCGCAGAGTCGATCAGATAGGAAGGCACACCGACGCGCTGTGCCAGTTCCGCCAGACGGTTGGAGTTGGAAGAGTTCTTCGACCCAACCACCAGCACGACATCCGCGCCATCAGCCAGCGTACGCACGGCTTCCTGACGGTTAGTTGTCGCATAGCAAATATCGTCTTTACGCGGCCCGATAATCTTTGGGAAACGCTCGCGCAGCGCATCAATCACAGCAGACGTATCATCAACAGAAAGCGTAGTTTGTGTCATAAAACACAGGTTATTTTCGTCTTTCACCTGCAATTTATAGACATCTTCCGGCGCCTCGACCAGATACATTCCCCCGTTCGGGTTGCTGTACTGGCCCATTGTGCCTTCCACTTCCGGGTGACCGGCATGACCAATCAGAATCGCTTCCGTACCCTTACGGCTGGCACGCGCGACTTCCATATGGACTTTAGTCACGAGGGGACAAGTGGCGTCAAACAACATGGTCAAGTCACGCGCTTTCGCTTCAGCACGGACGGCCTGAGACACACCGTGCGCGGAGAAAATCAGAATCGAGCCATCGGGCACTTCGCTGATTTGCTCGATAAAAATCGCACCGCGCTGACGCAGACTGTCAACCACATAGCGGTTGTGTACGACTTCATGACGAACGTAAATCGGCGCGCCGTAAATTTCCAGCGCGCGTTCTACGATGCTGATTGCACGGTCAACGCCCGCACAAAATCCTCGCGGATTAGCCAGCAATATCTGCATGCTTCTCCTCCAGTTGCGGATCAATTTCCAGCACTTCAATATCGAAATCGATATGCTGGCCCGCCAGCGGATGGTTGAAATCTACAGTGATAGAATCTTCCGTCACCTCACGCACCACGCCAGGCATTTCGCTGCCGTCACGTCCGGAAAACAGCATAATCGTGCCGACATCCGGCACGCCTGTTTCCTGGAAATCACGGCGCGAAAAGAACTGAACCAGGTCGGGGCTTTTGCCGCCAAACGCCGATTCAGGTGCAAGGGTAAAGGCGCGTTTATCGCCCACCGTCAGGCCTAACAGCTGATTCTCCAGCGCGTCAGACAAGCTGCCATCGCCAAGGCGAAACAGCGCGGGTTTCCCATTAGCGCGGGTTGATTCTGCCGTCGAACCGTCTTCCAGTTTCAACGTAAAATGCACCAGCACGGCGCTGTCATGTTTCACCTGTTGAGACATCATACTTATCCTTTGCTCTTTTCCGCTTCTTTAGGTTTTGCCAGAAAACCTTCCAGCACGACCAGCGCTGCACCGACGCAAATAAAGCTGTCAGCCAGATTGAACGTCGCGAAATGCCAGTTGCCGACATAGAAGTCGATAAAGTCGACCACGAAACCGTGATACAGGCGGTCGAACAAATTACCTAACGCCCCGCCGATAATCATCGCAAACGCGATGTTATTGAGTTTTTGCTTCGCGGTACCGCGGTACATCAGTACCACCAGCGCCACGACGATTGCCAGTGCAATCACAGCAAAGAACCAGCGCTGCCAGCCGCCTTTATCTGCCAGGAAGCTAAATGCTGCCCCGTGGTTTTGCGCATAGAACAGGTTTAAATACGGGATCAGCGGCATGGATTCGCCAAGCTGGAAGTTCCCCATGATGAGGAACTTACTGCCCAGATCCACGATGATGACCACGACCGCCAGCCAGAGCCAGCGGAGTCCGGTGGAACAGATCGATTTACTCATTATGCAAACTTACGCTCTTCGCCGTCGCCGGCAATGTTGGTCACACAGCGGCCACAGAGTTCGCTGTGTTCCGCGTTCTGGCCGACGTCAGTGGTGTAATGCCAGCAGCGCGGGCACTTGTCGCCTTCTGCTTTTGCCAGACCAATTTTCAGGCCTTTGAGCAATTCACTTGGCTGAGCGGATTCGTCAGCTTCTGACAGCGCAGCCACTTTAGCGCCGGAGGTCAGCAGCACGAAGCGCAGTTCATTGCCCAGTGAGCGCAGATCGGCCGCCAGAGCGTCATCGGCATACAGCGTGACCGCCGCTTCCAGAGAACCGCCCAGACGTTTATCGGCACGCGCCTGTTCAATCACTTTGTTCACTTCGCCACGAACTTTCAGCAGCTCATCCCAGAACGCATCGTTCATGGATTCGTTACCGGTCAGGCCAAACAGACCGTCAAACCATTCTTCGGTGAAGACGAATTTTTCACGCTGGCCCGGCAATTCAGCCCAGATTTCATCCGCTGTGAAGGACATGATCGGCGCCATCCAGCGAACCAGTGCTTCACTTATGTAATACAGCGCGGTCTGGCAGCTGCGACGTGCAACGCTGTCGCTTTTGGCGGTGTACTGGCGGTCTTTGATGATATCCAGATAGAAAGAACCCATCTCGATGGAACAGAACTGCATCAGACGCTGAACCACACCGTGGAAATCATAGGCTTCATACGCGGCAATGATCTCTTCTTGTGCGGCTTTCGCGCGGCCAACGGCCCAGCGATCCAGAACGACCATGTCTTCCGGAGCCACGCTGTGCAGCGCCGGATCGAAACCGTTAAGGTTCGCCAGCAGGAAGCGCGCGGTGTTACGGATACGGCGGTAAGAATCCGCGGCACGTTTGAGGATTTCGTCGGACACGGCGATTTCACCGGTGTAATCCGTTGACGCGACCCACAGACGCAGGATGTCGCCACCCAGTTTGTTCATCACGTCCTGAGGCGCGATGGTGTTACCGATGGATTTGGACATTTTGCGACCCTGACCATCCACTGTGAAACCGTGCGTCAGAACTTGTTTGTAAGGCGCTTTGCCTTTCATGGCTGTCGAAATCATCAGTGAAGACATGAACCAGCCGCGATGCTGGTCGGAGCCTTCCAGATACAGATCCGGGGAATGGCCGTTGAACTCAGGACGCACATCCACAACAGAAGAATGCGTAGAACCGGAGTCGAACCACACGTCCAGCGTATCAGGCACTTTGACGTAATCGGCGGCGTCTGCACCCAAAATATCTTCAGGGTTCAGATCCCACCACGCCTGAATGCCGTCAACTTCAACGCGTTTTGCGACTTCTTCCATCAGCTCAAGGCTGCGCGGATGCAGTTGCTCAGTGTCTTTGTGAACAAACAGAGACATTGGTACGCCCCAGGTACGCTGACGGGAGATACACCAGTCAGGACGGTTAGCGACCATGTTTTCGATACGCGCCTGACCCCAGTCCGGGATCCACTGAACGCCTTTGATCTCTTCCAGTGACTGCTTACGCAGGCCTTTCTGATCCATGCTGATGAACCATTGCGGCGTGGCGCGGAAGATGATTGGCGTTTTGTGACGCCAGCAGCATGGGTAACTGTGCGTGATTTTCTCAACGTGCAGCAATGCGCCTTTTTCACGCAGCAGTTCGACGATCAAATCATTGGCTTTAAAGACAAACTTGCCGTCCAGCGTCGGGTAAGTTCCCGGCAGGTAACAACCATTCGGGCCAACCGGGTTAGCCACTTCCAGACCATATTTCTGGCCGATAACAAAGTCATCAGGACCGTGGCCCGGTGCGGTATGAACAGCACCCGTACCTGCGTCGAGCGTAACGTGATCGCCCAAAATAGCCGGAACATCGAAGCCCAGGAACGGGTGTTTGAAGCGCTGCAATTCAAGATCTGCACCTTTGCATTCGCCCAGCACAGACCATTCTGCGATACCGGCGCGTTTCATCACGCTTTCAACCAGATCGGTTGCCAGAATCAGACACTGGCCTTCCACCTGAACCAGCTGATAAGAGAATTCAGGATTCAGGGAAATTGCGCGGTTTGCAGGCATGGTCCACGGCGTGGTGGTCCAGATAACCAGAGAGATCGGGCCATTAAAGGAAGCCGCACCGAATTTCGCTGCCACAGCCGCTGCGTCAGTGGCGTTAAACATCACATCGATAGACGGGGACGTTTTGTCGTAATACTCAACTTCCGCTTCAGCCAGTGAAGAGCCGCAATCGGTACACCAGTGAACAGGTTTCGCACCTTTATGCAGGTGACCGTTACCGATGATTTTGCCCAGCGCACGGATGATGTTGGCTTCAGTTTTGAAGTCCATGGTCAGGTATGGGTGATCCCAGTCGCCCAACACGCCCAGACGGATGAAGTCTTTCTTCTGGCCTTCAACCTGTTCTGCGGCATATTTACGGCACGCTTCGCGGAACTCAGCCGCCGTCACTTTCTCACCTGGCTTGCCGATCAGTTGCTCAACTTTCAGCTCAATCGGCAGACCATGACAATCCCAGCCCGGAACATACGGCGCATCGAAGCCCGCAAGCCCTTTGGACTTGATAATCATGTCTTTAAGAATTTTGTTTACTGAGTGACCAATATGAATGCTGCCGTTCGCATACGGAGGGCCGTCATGCAAAATAAAGGTTTTTTTGCCTTTCTTGGCAGCACGAATAATCCCGTACAGATCCTGGTCATACCAATTTTTCAGCATGTCAGGTTCACGCTTGGCCAGATCGCCACGCATCGGGAACCCTGTTTCCGGCAAATTCAGGGTGTTCTTGTAGTCACTCATAGATTCTCGGTTCCGTTTTTCGGCTGGATTCCAGGCTTTGTTACACGCCTGTCAGTACATGTTTAGCGTGGTGTCTTTAACCCAAAGAATTCCCGGGCCGTCACCTCATCGTTCGCAATTTGTTGCTTCAAAGCATCAAGCGAGGAAAAACGCTGTTCGTTGCGCAATTTCGCGCGAAGCACCACGTCAATGTGGCGCCCGTATAGATCTAATGTGGTGTCGAGAAGGTGCACTTCCAACTGCTTGCGCACACCGCCGACCGTCGGGCGTATACCAATATTGGCTACGCCCGGCAAAGGCTCAGGCCCGAGGCCTAATACGTCCACAGCATAAACACCGCGCACGGGTGAAACCACGCGTTTGAGCGGCACGTTGGCCGTTGGGAAGCCGATGGTACGCCCCAGTTTGTCGCCGTGAACAACGCGGCCGGAGATACTGAACGGATGGCCCAGTAAATTTTCGGCCAGCGCCAGATCGTCATCGCGCAGCGCATCGCGAATTGCAGTGCTGCTGATACGATTGCCGCCTTCGCGGAAGGTTTGTGTGCTGATCACTTCAAAGCCATATTCTTCACCGGCTTTCTGTAACAGCTCAAAATCTCCCAGACGGCGCGCGCCGAAGCGGAAATCATCCCCGACAGTCAGGAATCTGACGCCCAGTTTCTCCACCAGCAATTTAGAGATAAATTCCTGAGCAATATGCGCTGCGAACCGGGGTTCGAAGCGTACGCATAACAGATAATCTACTCCGCACTCGGCCAGATACTTGGCTTTGTCACGCAAACTGGTCAGGCGCGCAGGTGCTTTATCACCGGCGAACAGTTCCAGCGGCTGTGGCTCAAAAATCATTACCATCACCGGCAGCCCCAGACGTTGACCTTCCAGCTTTAGCTGTTTGATCAGGGCCTGATGACCACGGTGTACACCATCAAAATTGCCAATAGTCAGCACACATCCATGATGACGTGCTCGAATATTGTGTATTCCGCGAATTAGCTCCATAGCTGGCTCAAATCCAATGCTGACTCATAAAGATGGAAATCGGCGGATTATACCTTGTACAGCCTCCAAGGTTAACCAGCGATTCACAGGATCACACCATTCTCCCTTGCATACGGCAGATATTGCGGTTCAAATGGACGAGTGGCGATGAAAATCTTTCGTTGCATACAGGGAATGCGTGACTTTTCGCATAAACAAGGCGTTAATGGCCGCAGTGGGCAGTTTGTACACTCTCCTGTCGATTTTTCTCGCGAAAGACTGTATTCCGATGCCGGAAGCTGTTAAAATCCTGCGCCATCACAACGTAACAAGCGACGATTAAAGTTTACGCTTAAAAGCGCCGCTTATTTGCACAAATCCGTTGACAAAAGAAGACCGAAAAGGCATATTCCTCGGCCTTTGAATTGTTCATCAATAGAAAAATATTTGGGAGTTGGCCTTGGCTAATATCAAATCAGCTAAGAAACGCGCCGTACAGTCAGAAAAACGCCGTAAGCACAACGCGAGCCGTCGTTCAATGATGCGTACCTTTATCAAAAAGGTACACGCGGCTATCGCAGCAGGCGACAAAACTGCTGCACAAAATGCATTTAACGAAATGCAACCAATTGTGGACCGTCAGTCTTGCAAAGGCCTGATCCACAAAAACAAAGCAGCGCGTCATAAGTCAAACCTGACTGCGCAAATCAACGCAATGCAATAATCGCATTACGCTGAAATGCTTTGATAAAAAAACCGGCCCAGGCCGGTTTTTTTATATCTGAAATTTGAGTCGTTTCCGGTTTCCGGTTTCAGGTAAATAGCGCCGAAAAGTCAGTGTGACAAATCCGCTGTACCGAAGGATGCTGGATCATCCTTTCCGCAAAAATCACGTAATACTCTTCCATGATCCCTTCTACACGCCCGACCTCTTCAATTTTCTCATCCTGAAACTCCGTCGAGGAGTAGATAGCCGGTGCGACAAAAATGGCATCGTTGTTCATTCCGAATGCTTTCATCAGCGCCGCGTCATCGAATTCCCCGAGGATATTGACGTTCAGCCCCTGTGTCGTAAACCAGTTCAGCAATTTACGCCCTAACATCGAACGGCGGCCGGGAATAAGCAGTGGGCGTTGCTCAAGGCAGGCCGGAAAATCTACGCCATCCAGCGGCTTGCAACAAAAGAAGCTGATCGGGCTTTCGCCCAGTTTGACTGAAAATAGCCCTTCCTGCTGGGTAGAATCCACCGGACAATCGGACAAAATCATATCCAGCTTATGCAAACTTAGCTGTTCGAGCAGCATTTCGTGTGTCGATTCAAAACAGCGTAAATGAATTTGCGCATTTTCTGGTACGGCGGCTTCCAGCACACGGCTGACCAGACGTTTAGACAACGCATCCGCAACGCCTACATCAAACAGCAGGCTCGACTCTTTGCGGTAATTCACGATATCCAGCATTTCCTGACTCAGGGTGAACATTTTGTCCGCATAGCGATAGACCAGCTGACCCAGCTCGGAAGGTATCAGCCCGCGCCCTTGCCGCTTAAAAAGTTTACCGCCGAGCCTTTCTTCCAGTGATTTGATCTGGCCGGTGATTGTTTGCGGGGTGAGATACAACGCCTCGGCGGCTCCCACAACAGAACCTGATTTACACACGTGCCAAAAATAATACAAATGGTTGTAGTTAATATGAGGCATGGTTTCATCCTTTTCTGAAGCACGAGATTGCTATCAGGTTGCGCGACTCAGCGCGCAACCTGTCGGTCAATGTTTAACAACTTTCTTTGGCAAAGCACGGCTCAACAGCACATATCCAAGCAGTGCCGAAGCCACTGATCCCATCAGTATGCCCATTTTCGCGTAAGTCAGCAGTGCCGGATCCCGCAGGGCGAAAGCCAGTGAACCAATGAAAATCGACATGGTGAAACCAATGCCGCACAGCACGGAAACGGCTGAAATCTGGCCGAATGAAATCCCTGACGGTAAACGGGTGATGCCCAATTTAAGCGCCACGCTGCTGAACAACATGATGCCCAGCGGTTTACCCAGCAATAAGCCGGCCGCAATCCCCATTGGCAGCAGGGAAAATGCGCCGGAAGCCGTCACGCCCTGCAAAGAAATCCCCGCATTCGCAAAAGCAAAAATGGGCAAAATAAACCAGGCAACGTACGGATGAATTCCGTGCTCCAGGCGGCGTGCCGGTGAAGCCTTATTTTTTTTAGTATTCAGCGGGATCAGAAACCCGAGAACCACGCCCGCCAATGTCGCATGGATACCTGATTTCAGAACGCATACCCAGAAAATTGCACCAATCAGCAGGTAAGGCGTCAGTTTAGTGACCCCGCGCCAGTTAAGGCAGGCCAGCGCGGCGACGCAGACTGCCGACAATCCCAGCGCCATCATCGAAATATCGTGGCTGTAGAACAGCGCGATAATCACGATGGCACCCAGATCATCAATGATGGCCAGCGCCAGCAGGAAAACTTTCAGCCCGGTCGGTACACGTGATCCCAACAGCGCCATAACCCCCAACGCAAAAGCGATATCCGTTGCAGCCGGGATTGCCCAGCCCTGACGTGCAATTTCGTCATTGCCGTTGAACAGCAGATAAATCAGCGCCGGAACGATCATACCGCCCAGCGCGGCGATAGCCGGGAACAGCGCCTGCTCGCGATTGGCCAGTGCGCCTTCACACATCTCCCGCTTAACTTCCAGACCAATCATCAGGAAAAACACCGCCATCAGGCCGTCGTTAATCCACAGCAAAAGCGGTTTGTCGATCAGCAATTCAGAGAAGCGCAGCGTGACCGGAATATCTAAAAACGCCTGATAAGCGCCCTGCAACGGGCTGTTTGCCATAACCAGTGCCACAACGGCGGCAATGATGAGCACAATTCCGCCCGCAGCTTCCATACGCAAAAAACGACGAATTAAATTCGACATTCTGACTCTCCTGTTAATTAAGCGTGGCTAAAAACGGGACGCCACAATGGGATGCGCGAATTGTACGCAGTGATTCACTTCGTAAAAACTCGTTTATTTCTGGAGTATACCTCGGTTTTTACGAATTATTTATTGGCCGCTTTCACCGTTTTTTTAAAAAAATCCCATAAAAAAATCCCCGGCGCGAATTGCTGCCGGGGATTTGTCTGGACTATACCGTTCCTGTTTGCAGGAACCGGTTAACGTGTCAGATCATCGAAAAACTTTTTCACGCCGTCCAGAAAGCTTTTAGAGCGCGGACTATTTTTTTCGCCCGATACGCCACCAAAGCTTTCTTCCAGATCACGCAGCAATTGTTTTTGCTTTTCGCTCAGGCTGACCGGGGTTTCGACTACAACACGGCACATTAAGTCGCCCTGCGCGCCGCCACGTACGGATTTCACACCGCGTCCGCGCATACGGAACATCTTGCCGGTTTGCGTTTCGGCTGGGATCTTCAGGCTCACGCGACCATCAAGCGTAGGAACCTCAATTTCGCCACCCAGTGCAGCCATCGCAAAGTTGATTGGCACTTCGCAGTACAGGTTGTTGCCTTCGCGCTCAAAAATTTTGTGCGCTTTGACCTGAACCTGAACGTACAGATCGCCTGACGGTGCGCCATGCTCACCCGCTTCGCCTTCACCTTCCAGACGAATACGGTCACCGGTGTCTACACCTGCAGGAATTTTCACGGACAGCGTTTTCGAACGTTCTACGCGGCCATGACCGTGACATTTGTTGCACGGATCTTTGATAACTTTACCGCGCCCCTGACAGGTCGGACATGCCTGTTGCACAGTAAAGAAGCCCTGACGCATCTGCACCTGGCCCGCACCGTGACAGGTTGGACAGGTCGTTGGTGAGCTACCCGCTTTCGCGCCGCTGCCGTGGCAAACGTCACATTCATCCAATGTCGGGATGCGGATTTCTTTGGTGACACCACGAACGGCCTCTTCCAGAGTCAGATCCATGTTGTAACGCAGATCTGAACCCCGGCTGGCACGCTGACGGCGACCGCCGCCAAAGATGTCGCCAAAGACGTCACCAAAGATGTCGCTGAAATCTGCACCGCCGCCGCCGTAACCACCGCCACCGCCCATGCCGCCCTGTTCAAAGGCTGCATGACCATACTGGTCATAGGCCGCACGCTTTTGCGCATCGGTCAGAATTTCGTAAGCTTCTTTAATTTCTTTAAATTTGCTTTCAGACTCTTTATCGCCCTGATTACGGTCAGGGTGATGCTTCATTGCCAGGCGCTTGTAGGCCTTTTTGATTTCGCGCTCATCGGCCGTTTTAGAAACGCCCAACAGCTCGTAATAATCTTGCTTCGCCATGCTTTTTCCTGCCCTCAACATGCGTGCACGGGCGTAGAGTTTCCTCGACGCCCGTGCTGGTTTTCAGTAATGAACTCTTACTGTGCCCGCTAAAGGGCGATTATTTCTTGTCTTTAACTTCTTCGAATTCAGCATCAACAACGTCGTCATCTTTCTTCGCGCTGTCATCGCTGCCTTCGGTCTGGCCTTGCTGCTGAGCCATTTCCATCAGTTTGCCGGAAACCTGAACCAGCGCCTGGATTTTCGCTTCGATATCAGCCTTGTCTTCACCTTTAGCAGAAACTTCCAGTGCTTTCAGGGCTTCTTCAACCGCAGTTTTGTCTTCAGCTGGCAGTTTGTCGCCGGCTTCTTCCAGTTGCTTACGGGTTCCGTGGATCAGGTGGTCCGCCTGGTTGCGGGTCTGAACCAGTTCTTCAAACTTACGGTCGGCTTCAGCATTCGCTTCAGCATCGTTGACCATTTGCTGGATCTCTTCTTCCGTCAGACCAGAAGATGCCTTGATGGTGATCTTCTGCTCACGGCCGGTATTTTTGTCTTTCGCAGACACATGCAGGATACCGTCGGCGTCAAGGTCGAAGGTCACTTCGATCTGTGCCTGACCGCGTGGCGCTGCCTGAATACCGTCCAGGTTGAACTGACCCAGAGATTTGTTATCACTTGAACGTTTACGCTCACCCTGCAACACATGGATGGTTACTGCAGACTGGTTGTCTTCCGCAGTAGAGAACACCTGGCTGTGTTTTGTCGGGATAGTGGTGTTTTTGGTGATGAGCGGAGTCATCACGCTGCCCATGGTTTCGATACCCAGAGACAACGGAGTCACGTCCAGTAACAGAACGTCTTTAACATCACCTGCCAGCACACCACCCTGAACTGCTGCACCGATTGCCACAGCTTCGTCCGGGTTCACGTCTTTACGTGGTTCTTTACCAAAGAATTCAGCAACTTTCTTCTGAACCATTGGCATACGCGTCTGACCACCGACCAGGATCACGTCCTGAACGTCAGATACAGACAGACCTGCGTCTTTCAGAGCCACTTTCAGTGGTTCAATACAACGGTTAACCAGGTCTTCCACCAAAGATTCCAGTTTTGCACGGGTCACTTTGATGTTCATGTGTTTTGGACCGGTTGCATCCGCAGTGATATACGGCAGGTTAACGTCGGTCTGCTGAGCAGAAGACAGTTCAATCTTCGCTTTTTCAGCCGCTTCTTTCAGACGTTGCATTGCCAGCGGATCATTACGCAGATCCATACCTTGTTCTTTCTTGAACTCTTCAACCAGATAGTTGATCAGACGGCTGTCGAAGTCTTCACCACCGAGGTGAGTATCACCGTTGGTTGCCAGAACTTCGAAGGTTTTTTCACCGTCAACTTCGTCGATTTCGATAATTGAGATATCGAAAGTACCACCACCGAGGTCGTATACCGCGATAGTGCGGTTACCGACTTCACGATCCAGGCCGTAAGCCAGTGCCGCTGCGGTCGGTTCGTTGATGATACGTTTGACTTCCAGACCTGCGATACGGCCGGCGTCTTTCGTTGCCTGACGCTGAGCATCGTTGAAGTATGCAGGTACAGTGATAACAGCTTCAGTTACTGGTTCGCCCAGATAATCTTCAGCAGTTTTCTTCATTTTCTTCAACACTTCAGCAGAGATCTGCGGAGGTGCAATTTTCTGACCTTTAATGTCGATCCAGGCGTCGCCGTTGTCGGAGCCTACGATCTGGTAAGGCATGATGCCTTTATCGCGTTGTACTTCTTCATCCTGGAAGCGACGGCCAATCAGGCGTTTGATCGCAAACAAGGTGTTCTGCGGGTTGGTCACTGCCTGACGTTTAGCCGGAGAACCTACCAGAGTCTCGCCATCTGCCGCATAAGCGATGATGGAAGGAGTGGTGCGGTCGCCTTCAGCATTCTCCAGTACACGAGCAGTCGTGCCATCCATGATAGCTACACAAGAGTTGGTGGTGCCCAGGTCGATCCCAATAATTTTACCCATCTAAAACGTCTCCACTTAAATTCATATTCGTTCAGGTTGCTACTGTATATGAGGACGATCTTTTCGATTTCAACAGCCCCATATTACGGTTTTACCGACGGTAACAACTGCGGTTGAGGATAAGATGGGGCCATGACGCTCAGCATCAAGGGGCAAAGTGAAAAAAAATCTTCAATTGCTGTTACGCCAGATCAATGTTTACTGACGCAACCCTCCTTATGATGCCGCGCGCTTCTAAAGATATGCGGCTTTTTTACCCATTTCCCAAGCGTTTCTTCCCCCGATTATCAATTAATAATAATTCTGATACAGAGGATCTATGCAGACCAAAACGTTGGCAAATCCAGGCCCGCTCGGGTTAATGGGATTTGGTATGACTACTATCTTGTTGAATTTACACAACGCAGGCTTTTTCCCGCTGACCGCTGTTATTGTCAGCATGGGCATTTTTTATGGTGGTTTGATTCAAATTCTTGCAGGGATGATGGAATTTAAAAAAGGGAATACCTTCGGCACCACGGCGTTTACCTCCTACGGTGCGTTCTGGCTGAGCCTGGTCGGTATTCTGATGCTGCCACGCATGGGCATGGCCGATGCCAGCAGCGAAAGTTTCCTGGGCGCTTATCTGGGCATCTGGGGCGTTTTCACTCTCTTTATGTTTTTTGGCACGTTGAAAGCAAACCGTGGTTTACAGGTCGTTTTCGGCAGCCTGACTATATTGTTTGCCCTGCTGTGTTTCGGCAACATGACCGGCAATACAGCAGTTCTGCATTTTGCAGGTTTTGAAGGTATCTTCTGTGGCGCCAGCGCGATTTATCTGGCGATGGCCGAAGTGCTCAACGAGCAGTATGGCCGTACCGTTTTGCCGATTGGCGAACCGAAAAGCTACGCTCGCGATGTGAATGCGGTTACGGCATAACGCACGACGTATCAGATGAAAAAGCCCCGATGAACGGGGCTTTTTTTTGCGCCAAAAATGAGTTTAAGAAACTTACTGGCCGGAAGCGGCGCCTTCTGCAAATTTAGCTTCGCGGGCGGTTTCACTGTTCAGATCACGGCTGAGATAAATGCCGGTCAGTAAACCAATCACGGACAATGCCAGCACGTAATAAGCCGGTGCCATAGGTGTCAGACGCATGATAAGCGTCACGAACACCGGCGTCAGGCCACCAAAAATGGCATAAGCCACATTGTAAGAGAAAGAAATCCCGGTAAACCGCACTTCCGCCGGGAAAGCCCGCACCATCACATACGGCACCGCGCCAACCACTCCCACGCTTAAACCGGCCAGCGCGTACATTCCCATCAGCACAGACGGGTCAGCCGCAACCATATGATAGAAAGACCAACTGCAAATACCGAGGAAGAGGCTGCCGATAATAAACGTCTTACTGGCGCCCAGACGATCCACAACACTGCCCGAAATAATGCAGCCGAACATCAGCGCAACAGTGGCGAGGCAGTTTGCCTGCAACGCCGCTGCCGCCGGAATACCAAACTGTTTTTGCAGCCACGTTGGCGTCATCAGAATAACGACTACGATCCCCGCGGACAGCAGCCATGTCATCAGCATCGACACCACGATTTCTTTTTTATGATTCGCGACAACGGCCTTCAGCGGCAATTCTTCGGCCAGCGCTTTGTGGGCTTTCATCTCGATAAAGACCGGCGTTTCCTGCAACCAGCGGCGCAGATACAGGGCGATTAACCCGAAGATCCCACCGATAAAGAAGGGAATGCGCCAGCCATACTGGCTGATCGCGGCAGGCGCCATACTGGTGTTCAGTAAAGTTGCCACAAGAGAACCCAGCAGGATACCCATTGTCAGGCCAGCTGTCAGCGTTCCGCAGGCAAAACCAATACGGTTACGCGGGACGTGTTCCGCCACAAAAACCCAGGCTCCCGGCACTTCGCCGCCGATCGCTGCGCCCTGCAAAATACGCATCAGTAACAGCAATAACGGTGCGGCAATGCCGATCGAAGCGTACGTCGGCAGGAGCCCCATCGCCAGCGTCGGTAACGCCATCAGCAGAATACTCAGGCTGAACATCCGTTTGCGACCAACCAGATCCCCAAAGTGCGCCATGATAATGCCGCCCAGCGGCCGCGCCAGATAACCGGCGGCAAAAATGCCAAACGTCTGGACCTGACGCAGCCAGTCGGGCATATCAGCCGGGAAGAAAAGGTCGCCAATAACCGCAGCGAAGAAGACGAAAATGATGAAATCGTAGAATTCGAGGGCGCCGCCCAGCGCAGCCAGGGAAAGCGTTTTGAAGTCCTGCCGGTTCAGCCGGCGCGATTGTGCGTGTTGCATAAGAGTCCGTGTAACGCCAGAGTGAAAATGGAAACGGTTTTTGCCGCTTTCTGTAAAGTAATTATTACTATAGCGGCAAATATTTTTCACACCAGAGCGCCTGAATCTTATTTCAAAAACAAAGCGTATTCAGTTTTTTGTGTCGCGACGGGCACTTTTTGGACGAAATGCTGCTACCACATGGTCGTGCGTTTCAATATACGGCCCGTCGAGCAACTGGATGCAGTAAGGCACGCTGGCGAAAATACCGGAAACGATCACTTTGCCTTCCGCGTCTTTCAGCCCTTCCAGCGTTTCCTGAATAGATTTGGGCTGTCCCGGTAAGTTGAGGATCAGCGCCTGTTTGCGGATCACGCCGACCTGACGCGATAAAATTGCCGTCGGGACAAAGTGCAGGCTGATCTGACGCATCTGTTCACCAAAGCCCGGCATCTCACGATCGGCGATGGCCAGCGTGGCGTCCGGTGTCACATCACGGCGCGCCGGGCCGGTTCCGCCGGTAGTCAGCACCAGATGACAGCCGCTTTCATCGACCAGCTCGCTGATCGCCTGTTCAATCAGAGGTTGTTCATCCGGAATAAGCCGGGTTTCGAGCTTAAAGGGCGTGATGAGCGCTTTCTCCAGCCATTCTTCCAGCGCCGGAATACCTTTGTCCTGATACACCCCACCCGACGCACGGTCTGACACCGATACCAGACCAATTCGCAATTTATCCATGCCATTTCTCCGTGACAAAATCTGCTTTCAATAAGCCTCATTATATCGATAACGGCACGGGGTTTTATCGCAGACACAAAAAAAGCGGCTGATTAGCCGCTTTTTGTCGAAACTGAGTGCTGATTACAGCAGGTCAGAAATCATTTTTTCCAGTTTGCCCTGATCGATTGCAAACTTACGGATGCCATCTGCCAGTTTGTCGATCGCCATTGGATCCTGGTTGTGGTCCCAGTAGAACTGAGCTTCAGTCAGTGGCGCAGGGCGTGGCTTGGTTTCGCCGGAGAAGGACAGTTTGCGTTCCAGCGGACCTTCGCTTTCAGCCAGCTCTTTCAGCAGCGCAGGGGCGATAGTCAGACGGTCACAGCCAGCCAGTTCAATGATTTCGCCGATGTTACGGAAGCTTGCGCCCATCACGACAGTTTCGTAGCCGTGTTGTTTGTAGTATTCGTAGATTTCGGTCACAGACACAACGCCCGGATCTTCATTCGGCGCGAACTCTTTTTTGTCGCCGTTGGCTTTGTACCAGTCGAGGATACGGCCAACGAATGGAGAAATCAGGAACACACCGGCTTCTGCACATGCACGTGCCTGAGCGAAGGAGAACAGCAGCGTCAGGTTACAGTTGATGCCTTCTTTTTCCAGTTTTTCCGCTGCGCGGATACCCTGCCAGGTAGAAGCCAATTTGATCAGGATACGGTCATTACTGATGCCCGCATCGTTGTACAGTTTGATCAGGCGTTTCGCTTTTGCCACGCTCGCGTCTGTGTCGTAAGACAGACGTGCGTCAACTTCAGTTGAAATACGGCCCGGGACAAGTTTCAGGATTTCCAGACCGATGTTCACTGCCAGTTTGTCAGCTGCATCAGTAATCTGCTGATCGTGATCGCTGCTCTGGTCACGTGCCCAGGCGATTGCTTCGTCGATCAGTTTACGGTATTCAGGAATTTGCGCAGCGCTGAGGATCAGTGACGGGTTAGTGGTCGCATCCTGCGGCTGGTACAACTTCATTGCCGCGATATCTCCGGTGTCAGCAACAACCTGAGTCATTTGGCGTAGGGAAGTCAGTTTATCGGTCATTTTGGCATATCTCATCGTTTGGACGTTTTCGTATAGGCATTTTCATGCCTTGCCTTTGGCTGATGATAACATGCAAAAAGCCACGCGCAAGGCGCTTATCACGGCATGCTCGGCTACGAACATCTATGGATTTCTCACCTTCCAAAACACACAAAATCAGCCAATTTGCATATGTCCCCGTTTCAATAAAAAAGGTATGTTAGCCAACCAAAGTGGTCATAGCCCTCAGAGCGAACAACTAAAAAAATGAAGGGTTTATCAACCAAGGATAATTCATGAATGATCTGCTGGATTTTTTTGACACCATTCTCTGGAGTTCCATCCTGATTTACCTGCTGTTTGGCACCGGCATTTACCTCACCATTCGCCTGAGTTTCATCCAGTTCCGTCGTTTCAGACATCTGTTTTCCCCTGCCCTTTTTACGACTGGCCGCGATCCACGAGGAATGTCACCCTGGGGCTCGCTGTGCCTGAGTTTATCCTCACGTATTGGTACCGGTAACCTGACCGGCGTGGCGATAGCCATTACCCTCGGCGGGCCCGGCGCGATTTTCTGGATGTGGGTCATCGCCGTTTTCAGCATGGCAACGGCCCTGATTGAAAACACGCTGGCACAGATATACAAAGGCGCGGGCGAACGCGGTAAATTTCGCGGCGGACCGGCAGATTACATGGAGAAAGGGCTGGGCATGCGCTGGATGGGCATTCTGTTTTCCTTCCTGATGGTTGTCTCCTGCGGCTTTGTTTTCAGTGCGTTACAGGCTAATTCCATTGCTCAGGCCTCCTTTCATTTGCTACATGTTCCCCATCTGACCACCGCCGCTATTCTGGCTACGATGACCGCTCTGCTGATTTTTGGCGGTATACGTTCTGTTATCTGGCTGTCCAAATGGATGGTTCCGCTGACGGCCATTGCGTACCTGCTGCTGGCGATCTGGGTCATCGGTCATAACATCGAAAAATTGCCGCAGGTGATTGCGCTGGTCTTCAAAAGCGCTTTCGGCTTACAGGAAGCGGCCTCCGGCGCTCTGGCTTATGGCGTCACGCAGGCCATCACTCAGGGAATGCAGCGCGGCGTTTTTGCGAGCGAAGCGGGCGTCGGTTCGTCACCAAACGCGGCGGCGATGGCGTCGGTCACCCACCCCGCCACCATGGGCTTCAACCAGATGTTTGCCGTCTTTATCGATACCGTGGTGATTTGCACCGCCACGGCGCTGATTGTGCTGACGTCAGGCGTGCTTGATCATCCGGACGCGCCTTTTGGTATCCGCTTATTACAGCAGGCCATCACGCCCGCAACGGGCGGGTGGAGCCACATCGCACTGGCCGTGCTGGTGTTTTCCTTCGCCTTTACTTCTATCTCAGGCAACTACGCGTATGCGGAAAACAATCTGAGTTTCGTTCACCGCGCCGCGCCGTATAAATTGCTGATTTTCCGCCTGATGGTCATCGGGATGGTGTTCTGCGGCTGTCTGATGGAACTGCATATCGTCTGGAAACTGGCGGATATCTTCATGGCGCTGATGGCAATACTGAACCTGACCGCACTGCTGCTGCTTTCGGGCGTGGCGGTCAAAGTGGTGAAAGACTACGAACGCCAGCAACGTATGGGGAAAATACCGGTTTTTAATCCCGACCATTTCCCGGAATTACGCGACCAGCTGGAGCCGGGAATTTGGGATAAAAAAACGTCCCGGCGCTGACAGTTAAGCTTTTACCTATCGATATCATGGCTCCCCCGCGGCGGCTTTTTTGCTACAGTAGTGCAACGAAAAAATCCCAAATTTAAAGCGTCACTGACCAACGGACGAGACCATGCTGACCATTATTTCACCTGCCAAAACGCTCGATTACGAAAGCCCGCTTGCGACAACGCGCTATACCCAACCTGAGTTGCTGGATAAATCGGCTCAGTTGATTACCGTGGCGCGTAAAATGTCGCCTGCGCAGATCTCTTCACTGATGGGGATCAGCGATAAACTGGCCCACCTGAACGCCGAACGCTTCAATGACTGGCAGCCGGATTTCACGCCGAAAAATGCCCGTCAGGCGCTTCTGGCCTTTAAAGGTGATGTGTATACCGGCCTGCAGGCGGAAGATTTCAGCGAGAAAGATTTCGATTTTGCCCAAAAACATCTGCGCATGTTGTCCGGTTTATACGGCCTGCTGCGTCCGCTGGATTTGATGATGCCGTATCGTCTTGAAATGGGTATCCGTCTGGAAAACCCGCAGGGCATGAATCTGTATGCTTTTTGGGGCGATTTACTGACTGAGAAACTCAACCTGTTGCTCAGCGAACAAAAAAGCAAAGTGCTGGTAAATCTGGCATCCGATGAATACTTCAAAGCGGTAAAACCTAAACTGCTGAATGGCGAAATCATAAAGCCGGTATTCCTCGATGAGAAAAACGGCAAATACAAAGTCATCAGCTTCTATGCCAAAAAAGCACGTGGCCTGATGAGCCGCTTCATTATCAAAGAGCGTCTGGATAAGCCGAAACAACTTCAGGATTTCAATCTGGAAGGTTACGAATTTGATGAATCACGTTCACAGGGCAATGAACTGGTATTTACCCGCCCTGAACGCTGAGTTTACTGAGTCGTAAACATAAAAAAGCCCTCACGAAGAGGGCTTTTGCATTTGTGAATCAGCGTATTTATTCAGGCAGCGCCATCAGGAATGCACGCATTTCGCTGAAGTCAGCCGGGAGATTGTGCGACAACAATGGCAGGTCTGCACGATCTGCCAGTTCTTTCGGCAAACCGATGTCCTGATCCAAAATCGCTTCCACGCTCTCTTTGAATTTTGCCGGATGCGCGGTGCCGATGAACAGGCCGAATTCGCCCGGTTGCAACTGGTCACGCAGTACCCGGTAAGCAATCGCCGCGTGAGGTTCAGAAATATATCCGATATTCGCCAGCTCGCGCATCGCGTCTTCGGTGGTGTCGTCACTGACCGCGCCGAAGCCCAGATCTTTCAGCTGCCAGGTTTTACGGCGATACAGTTCTTCCACGCGCGGCCAGTTGTTTGGCTGGCTGACGTCCATGGCGTTCGACAATGTCGCAACGGTTTTCTTCGGTTCCCATTCGCCATTGCTCAGGAAACGCGGCACGGTGTCATTGGCGTTGGTGGCAGCTATAAAACGCTTCACCGGCAGACCGAGAGATTTCGCCAGCAAACCGGCAGTCAGATCACCAAAGTTACCGCTTGGTACAGAAACTACCAGCTGATTACGGGCTTCCTGAGGCAGTTGTGCCACGGCTTCGAAGTAATAGCAAATCTGCGCCAGCAGACGGCTGATGTTGATGGAGTTCGCGGAATTGAGCTTCAGGACATGTTTCAGTTCTTCATCATCAAACGCCTGCTTGACCAGCGCCTGACAGGCATCGAAATCGCCATCGATAGCCACGGTGTGAATATTGCCACCGAGAGTACAGAACAATTTTTCCTGAAGCGGGCTGATTTTGCCGCGCGGATACAGGATCACTACACGAACGTTTTTCAGACCGTGGAAAGCGTGCGCCACAGCAGCACCGGTATCACCGGATGTTGCGGTCAGGATCGTGACCGGCTGATCGCCAGAAACCTGCGTCAGGATCTGCGCCATGAATCGGCCACCGAAATCTTTAAATGCCAGGGTCGGGCCGTGGAACAGCTCCAGACAGGCAATATCGTCCTCCACTTTTGCGACAGGCGCCGGGAAGGCAAACGCGTTTTTCACGCGCTGATGCAATTCATCTTCAGGAATTTCATCGCCGATGAAAGCAGAAAGAATGCGCGTGCTGCGGGTGACGAAATCCAGATCCAGCAGGCGGTCAATTTCAGTCAGCTCAAACTCCGGCAGGTCGAGCGGGAAGAATAATCCCTGTTGTTTGCCCAGACCTTGTTTGACGGCCTGCGCAAAACTCACTTGCTCGTTGTGATCCTTCAGGTTGTACAGTTTCATTAGTTATCCCAGTCGATTATCGAGTTATCCCAATACCCGCGCGCCAGCGGTATCCAGACGACAAATATGAACAAAGCCTTCGTCATTTTGCAGATAGTGTGTCTGCAACCAGTCGGCCATACGTTTCGCCGTTGCGCTGTCATTGCAGACGGCAAACAGCGTCGGGCCGGAACCGGAAATCCCGCAAGCCAGCGCACCGATTTCTTCGGCCGCGCTGCGTGCTTCGGCAAAACCCGGCAGAAGACGTGTGCGGTAGGGTTCGGCGATCACATCTTTCATCAGCTTCGCGGCCAGCGCCGGCTGCTGTGTGTGGCACGCATGAATAAAGCCCGCCAGATAACGCCCGTGGCTGATGCAATCCTGGCGGCGATACTGCGCCGGTAAAATCGCGCGCGCTTCCGCCGTCGATACTTTGATGCCCGGATACGCCATCACCCACAGCCAGTCGTCAAAACTTGGCACGTTCTGGCTGATGATATCCAGCTCTTCGAGCATCAGCTGGATGCCACCCAAATAGCATGGTGCGACGTTATCAAAGTGCACACTGCCAGAAATTCGCCCTTCCAGCTCGCCCATCAGCTCCAGCATTTTGTTGTCGCTGAGCGGCTTGCCGCAGAATTCGTTCATTGCCATCAGACCGGCAACCACCGAACAGGCGCTGGAACCTAATCCGGAGCCGATCGGCATATTTTTTTCAAGCGTCATAGCCACCGGCACATCTTTGCCGATTTCCTGACAGAAACGCTGCCAGCACTGATAAACGATGTTGTCTTCCATCCGGTCAGGCAGTTTGGAAACAAACTTGCCTTCGTTTTTCAGGCTGAATTTTGTGGCGGCTTCTACCGATACGCAATCACCCAGAAGCGTGCCATCCACCGGAGACACTGCGGCGCCCAGAACGTCAAAACCTACGCTGACGTTCCCAATTGAAGCCGGGGCATACACCTTAACCATATTAAACTCCTAACTTCCATGACAGCGTTCTCAAAAGATCGGCAAACACACCCGCCGCCGTCACATCATTACCGGCACCATAACCGCGCAACACCAGCGGTAACGGCTGATAATAGCGGCTGTAAAACGCCAGCGCATTCTCACCATTTTTTACTTTATAAAGCGGGTCATTACCATCGACAGCGTCAATTTTTACCTTGCAGCGCCCTTCTTCGATAGCGCCGACGTAGCGCAATACTTTACCCGCTGCCGTCGCATCCGCAACGCGCTGAGCAAATTCGGCGTCCAGTCCCGGCAGTCGTGCCACAAATTCATTTACATTGCCCGAGGAATCAAACGATGCAGGCAAAACAGATTCCACATCGATATCCGATAATTCCAGCTTATAACCGGCTTCACGCGCCAGAATAAGTAACTTACGGGCGACGTCCATACCCGACAGATCATCACGCGGATCCGGCTCGGTGTAGCCCATCTCGCGCGCCTGCAAGGTGGCGGCAGACAGTGACATACCTTCGTCCAGCTTACCGAAAATGAAGGACAGCGATCCGGAGAGGATCCCGGAGAAACGCAGCAGTTCATCGCCCGCATTCAGCAGGTTTTGCAGGTTCTCGATAACCGGCAAACCGGCGCCGACGTTGGTGTCGTACAGGAATTTGCGACGCGAACCATCTGCCGCTTTGCGCAGCTGATGGTAATAATTCATCGATGAGGTATTGGCCTTTTTGTTCGGCGTGACGACATGGAAACCATCGGCCAGGAAGTCGGCATATTGGTCCGCCACTTCCTGGCTGGAAGTACAGTCAACAATCACCGGGTTCAGCAGATGGTATTCCTTCACCAGGCGGATCAGACGGCCCAGATTCAGAGGCTCTTTCGCCGCGCCCAGTTCGTCCTGCCAGGTATCCAGCGGAATGCCGTGAACGTTGGTGAGCAACGCGCGGGAATTGGCAATACCGCAAACGCGCAGATCGATATGTTTGGTTTTCAGCCAGGCCTGCTGACGGCGGATCTGTTCGATCAACGCCCCGCCCACACCGCCGACACCAATCAGAAAGACTTCGATAACCTGATCGGTGTTGAACAACATCTGGTGGCTGACGCGGACACCGGTAGTGGCATCTTCGTTATTCACCACAACGGAAATGGAACGCTCAGAAGAACCCTGCGCGATGGCGACGATATTGATATTGGCGCGCGCCAGTGCGGAGAAGAATTTCGCCGAGATTCCGCGCAGTGTACGCATGCCGTCGCCGACCACAGAAATCACGGCCAGTTTTTCCATAACGTCCAGCGGCTCAAGCAGACCATCTTTCAGCTCAAGATAGAACTCATCTTCCAGCGCCTTGCGTGCGCGAACCAGCTCACTTTGCGGCACGCAGAAGCTGATGCTGTATTCAGACGAAGACTGGGTGATCAGCACAACGGAAATCCCGGAGCGCGACATCACTGCAAAAACGCGCGCCGCCATGCCGATCATCCCTTTCATTCCGGGGCCGGAAACGTTGATCATCGCCATGTTATTCAGATTGGTGATGCCTTTTACCGGCGTGCTGTCATCAAGACTTTCACTGCCGATCAGGGTTCCCGGCGCCTGCGGGTTAGTGGTGTTTTTAATCAGGCAAGGGATCTGGAACTGGGCAATCGGCAGGATGGTACGCGGGTGAAGGACTTTCGCGCCAAAATACGAAAGCTCCATGGCTTCCTGATAGGACATCGATTTCAGCAAGCGGGCATCGGGCACAGTGCGCGGGTCGCAGGTATAAACGCCGTCGACGTCAGTCCAGATTTCACAGCAGTCAGCGCGCAAACAGGCGGCCAGTACGGCGGCTGAATAGTCGGAACCGTTGCGGCCCAGCACCACCAGTTCGCCTTTTTCGTTACCGGCAGTGAAACCGGCCATCAGCACAATGTGATCGGCAGGAATGGCGCTGGCGGCAATACGGCGGGTGGATTCGTTGATATCGACAGTGGATTCAAGATAGTGGCCCTGAGCCAGCAGCTTTTCGACAGGATTAATGACGGTGACGCCAAACCCTTTCGCGATGAAAACGGCCTCCATAATGGCGATAGAGAGCTTTTCGCCACGACAGATAATTGAGGCGTTCACGCTGTCCGGGCATTGCCCCAGCAGCGCGATGCCGTGCAGTAACTGTTTAAGCTGAGCGAATTCCTGATCAACAAACGCTTTCACTTTCGGCAAATCAAAGCCCGGTTGCTGTGCTGCCAGACCGGTAATCAACTGACCAAAAATGTTTTCTGCGTCGCTCAAGATGGTCTTGATGTCTTGTCCGGCGACAGTCCGTTCAATCATGGCAACCAGATAGTTGGTAATTTTGGCAGGCGCGGATAATACCGTCGCGACCTGTCCCTGACGCGCATTGCTTTCCATAATGTCCGCAACCCGCAAGAAGCGTTCTGCGTTTGCTACCGAGGTCCCGCCAAATTTCAACACTCGCATTTCTGGTTCTCTCCTGAAGCTCTCGTTTAAATGTAAAAAAAAAGCCCGCACTGTTTAGGTGCGGGCTTTTTTTCTTTTTCCTGTACGCGTCAGCCCGCCCCGTTACCTGTGGTATCGGTGGTGGTAATAATTGTTGTGTTCAGGCTGATGATTCGCATTTTATTTTTCTGTCTGTCTTTAGGTTTGTACTCTGTCTGCCTCTATTAGCTAAAGCATAAGGCACAATAAGTCAATTTTTTTCTGTTTTTGCCCGGTTAATCACGGACAGAATCAAATGGATAATGAGCTGCCATTAAAATCATTTTCAGTGTTATCCGCAGGTCTGTTTCCTTCACACCGAAGATCACACCAGTGAAGCGGGTATTCCCGTCAGATCATTGGGTCAGCTTTTTTTCGATGTCATGCAGCAATGTGTGCAGCATTGCTGCGTCACGCTGCTGCAAAAGACCGAGCCTCTGATGCAGCCAGTCGGACAGTTTCTGGTCGTCTCCGGCACCGACATTTTCCAGTAAACGATCCACTCTTCCACGCAGCGCAGACAACTGTCCTTCCTGCGCGTTTTCCGCTTTCGCCGACGTCACCTGATTCAGCGCTGACAGCTGATAGCAGAAAACCATCACCGCCTGGCCCAGATTCAGCGAGGGGTAATCTGCCACCATCGGGACGCCGGTCAGAACATCGGCAAGTTCCAGCTCCTCATTCGTCAGCCCGGAATCTTCGCGCCCGAACACCAGCGCCGCGTGGTTTATCCAGTCGCTCTTCTCTTCGAGCTGAACCTGCAATTCCTGCGGCGTGCAGTAATAGTGAAAACGCGCGCGGCTGCGTGCGGTGGTGGCAACGGTAAAATCAATGTCGGCCAGCGCTTCGGCGAGCGTATTGAAATGCAGCGCATTTTGCAGGATTTCCTGCGAACCGTGCGCAACCCAGCCGGCTTCCGGTTTGAGATGCGCCTCGCTGTCTACGATGCGCAATGACGCGAAGCCCATCGTTTTCATTGCCCGGGCAGCCGCACCGACATTTTCCGGGCGGGCCGGAGAAACTAAAATAATATGAAGTTGCATGTCGCGCCCCTGCAAAGAGTGAATGAAATTGCCGCCTGTTTTACAGCGATGAAATTTTATCCGATTCCAAAACTATTCATCGCTTATATTCTTCACAAGAACTTAACAGTCGGCTCAATATATTCTTTTATTTTATCGGAAAAGCTTACCCGATACGAAAAAAAGGTGCTGGTGCGGTTAAGCCGACTTTAAAGAAAAATTTATCATTATTTTTCATAAAGATATATAATAAGAATACATACAGATTTTGCATTTATCTTTCGTTGCTTGATGAATTGCTGAATCGTGTACAATAAAGGCCGAAATGTGACTCAAGCGTGCATTCTTGTAAGTGTTTTTCACTGTTCTGTTACCGTGCTACAATTGAACTTGATATATGTCAACAAACCGTAATTTTGTTGGGTGGTAATTTCGGCACTCGCTGTTATATTGCTGTTAATAGGGTTAGGATGTTCGCCGCTTTAGAACCCCGTGGAACTGCAGAAAGTGGAATCCCTGACCGAGCTTGCGATGTTGTTGCCGTTGATGGAAATTGCATCGAGAACGCGTTTACGTACTTTAGTCATGTAACGAGTGAGATGGCCAATAAGGCATCAAAATTCATCGGGATAACAAGGACTTCTGTACTCCTATTTTCTATTTGTTGGCAATCTTAGGTAGCAATCATGCAGACCCCTCACATTCTGATCGTCGAAGACGAGTTAGTGACACGTAATACGTTAAAGAGCATTTTTGAAGCAGAAGGCTACATGGTGCATGAAGCCAATGATGGAGCTGAAATGCACCACATTCTGTCCGAAAATGACATCAATCTGGTTATCATGGATATCAACCTGCCAGGCAAAAATGGCCTGCTGCTGGCACGCGAATTACGCGAACAAGCCAGCGTTGCACTGATGTTCCTGACGGGCCGCGACAACGAAGTCGACAAAATTCTGGGGCTGGAAATCGGCGCTGATGATTACATCACTAAGCCATTCAACCCGCGCGAACTGACTATCCGCGCACGCAATCTGTTATCCCGTACGATGAACCTGGGCACGACCGGTGAAGAACGTCGTCTGGTCGAAAGCTACAAATTCAATGGTTGGGAACTGGACATCAACAGCCGTTCACTGATCAGCCCGCAGGGCGAACAATACAAGTTACCGCGCAGCGAATTCCGCGCGATGCTGCACTTCTGCGAAAACCCGGGCAAAATCCAAACCCGTGGCGACCTGCTAAAGAAAATGACCGGTCGCGAGCTGAAGCCGCATGACCGTACTGTTGACGTCACCATTCGCCGCATTCGTAAACATTTCGAAGCGACGCCAGATACTCCGGAAATCATCGCGACCATTCATGGCGAAGGCTACCGTTTTTGTGGTGATCTGGAAGACTAATACAGAAGGTTGCCAACCGCTCTGTAGACGATGCAGCAAAACGTTAAAGGCCAGCGAAAGCTGGCCTTTTGTTTGAGTTCTGCTTTGAACATCCTCAAAAACTTACGGCGTCGTATGCGCCCACGGAATGATCGGAACAGCGCTCAGCGCATTTTTAGGTGAGCCATCGACGACTTTGTCTGAGTAACTCAGATAGATAAGCGCGTTACGTTTTTCATCGTAAAAGCGAACAACCTGAAGCTTTTTAAACACCAGTGACGTCCTTTTCTGAAAGACTACAGTTCCCTTGTCTTTGCCTTGTTTAATCTTATCGCTCAGTTCGATGGGGCCGACCTGCTGGCAGGAAATCGCCGCATCAGACGTGTCTTCTGCCAACCCTAATCCGCCTTTAATCCCGCCGGTTTTCGCGCGACTGATATAACACGTTACATTTTTAATATCAGGATCATCAAAGGCCTCGACGACGATTTTATGGTCCGGTCCGAACAATTTGAAGACCGTATCGACCGACCCGACTTCCTCGGCATGCGCTGCCCCGGAACAAATAACAAACATCCCAAATACAAAAATCCAACACTTTTTCATTAAGTTACTCCACGCCATGAGCATGACGTTGTTTTCTAAAGAAACCCCATTCGGAAAGCGTGCATTCACAGTTTCTGAATGAAATACTCTGTAACACCTGCAAATAGCACAGATAGCCAAAAAATTCTTAGGAAGTCTTATCAGTAAAAAGTTGCTATTATGCGCGCAACATTCTGTGAATTATCTTAGCTCAACGAGGACGATCTATGGATCAAGCAGGAATCATTCGTGACCTTCTTAGCTGGTTAGAAACCCATTTAGACCAGCCCTTGTCACTCGACAATGTCGCAGCCAAGGCCGGCTATTCCAAGTGGCACCTGCAGCGGATGTTTAAAGATGTCACAAACAATGCAATCGGTGCTTATATTCGCGCGCGTCGTCTTTCTAAAGCCGCCGTCGCTTTACGCCTCACCAGTCGCCCCATTTTAGATATCGCCCTTCAGTACCGTTTTGACTCTCAACAAACGTTTACACGGGCATTCAAAAAGCAATTTGCTCAAACTCCGGCGCTGTACCGCCGTGCTGAAGACTGGCATTCTTTCGGGATCTGCCCGCCAATTCGCCTGGGTGCGTTTATTCTGCCTCAGCCGGAATATATCGCGCTGCCTGAACAGCATCTGATCGGTATGACGCAAAGTTACGCCTGTACGCTGGAACAAATCACCACGTACCGTAACGAAATGCGCCGCCATTTCTGGCGTCAATATATTGGTGAAGCGAAAACGCTGCCACCGATACTTTATGGCCTGCACCATTCGCGTCCAAGCCAGGAAAAAGATGACGAACAGGAAGTCCTTTATACGACCGCGCTTGAGCCTGGGCATCTGCCGGAAAATGTTGAAGGTCAGCCGATTGTGTTGCAGGAAGGTGAATATGCCATGTTCCACTACAATGGCACGCCTGAGCATTTGCAGGAGTTTATTCTGACGTTGTACAGCACCTGTCTGCCAACGCTGAAACTGACCCGCAGAAAGGGACAGGATATCGAACGCTTCTACACTAATGGCCGTGCTCCCGGCACTGCACCATTAGAAATACAGTGTGATTACCTGATCCCAATCCGCCGCTAACGCCTCCAGGCGTTAGCGTTGTAACTCGTCTAACGCGGGCAGATCCAGATGTGATACATCGCCCGCCGTTTCCACAATCCAGCCATTCGCCAGCCACGCACTTTGCTGATGATCCACGCGCGACAATGAACAGTTACGCAGACGAAGACGACGTTCCGCATATGCAGGCAATCCCAGAATCGTACTGATCAGACATCCCAGCGCAATGCCGTGACTGACCAGCAGAGGTTTGCTGCCCGGCGGCAGTTGCAGACAGCTATCGAGCGCAGCACGCATACGCGCCGCCAGCTCCGTCATGGTTTCGCCTTCCGGAATACGCCCTTGCGGTGAGCCATCAACCATCTGCTTACGCCAGATTTCTTCCTGCCCGGTCAGGCCATCCAGAACGCGCTCTTCCAGCACGCCCATATGCAACTCCCGCAGACGCGGCTCATTGATCACTTCACAGCCGCAAGCATCAGCGATAATCTGCGCGGTGTGACGGGTACGCCCTAAATCACTGGTGATAACGTGAGTGATCCCTTCGTTGCGCACGCGCTCAGCAACCTGACGGGCCTGATAAAGACCTTTAGCCGTCAGAGGGCTGTCTGACTGCCCCTGAATACGACGCGCTGCGTTCCATTCTGTTTCGCCGTGACGGACGAGATATACCTGTAACATGTGTGTTTTCCGTTATACTGCGTGAAATTTGCTAAAGGATGCCAGAACTCTATGTACCATGTTGTCGCTGCAACCACTAACCCGGCAAAGATCAAAGCTATCGCCATGGCTTTTGAAGACATTTTCGGCGCTGAGGCGTTTCGCATTGAAGGCGTTGACGTCGATAGTGGTGTTCCAAATCAGCCCATCGGCAGTAATGAAACCCGTACCGGTGCGCGTCATCGCGTCATTGGTGCGCGTCAGGTTCGCCCGGAAGCGGACTTCTGGGTCGGCGTGGAAGCCGGTATCGAAGACAATATGACGTTCGCCTGGATGGTGATTGAGAATATGCACCAGCGCGGCGAATCCCGTTCTGCGAGCCTGATGTTACCTGAAATTATTTTACAGGGAATCAATCAGGGCAGCGAATTGGGAGATGAGATGGAGAAGCTGACCGGTATTGCGGAAGTTAAACGTAAAGGCGGCGCGATTGGCATTTTTACGGCGGGTAAACTGACGCGCACCAGCGTTTATCATCAGGCGCTGGTTCTGGCTTTAGCGCCGTTCCATAATCCGGTGTATCAGACTCGCGCGCAGACGCACTGAGTTTTGAAACCTGAAATTAAAACGAAAACGGACGCATCAGTCGTCCGTTTTTTCTGACAGTAACTGCTCTCCTAACCATTCCTTCAGTTCCGCCGGTGCCGTTTTCAGGCCGTTGGAACCCCGGGTTATCGTCGCGATACCGGCACCCAGCTGGCTTTTCAACTCCCGCTGGCTCATTTCTCCCCGCATCAGTTCCTGAATAATGCGCACCCGCGTCCCCAGCGCCGCTCGTTCGTCGGGCGTCAGAAGCAGTTGCAACAAATCCTGATGCAGATTTTCAGCAAAAGATTGCTGTAGCAGTGCCAGAAAGCACTGCCAGTCCTCATTGCCTTGTTGGGAAAGAGCAGGGTCAGTGAGTGTTCGTTGCGTCATGTGAGGGCTGCCATACTATTGAACTAGTACAGCAGCTTAACATAAACGCCCGAAAATCAGTAACGCCTCTGCCATTCGGCATCCGTCAAAATTTTGGCCGGTTGATGTAAAAAATAGCGATAAAACGCATCATATGCCAACACATTTTTAACATATCGGCGCGTTTCAGAGAAAGGGATACTTTCGATAAATGCGACGGAGTCCACCCTGCCCGCGCTGGTTCCCAGCCAGGTGTTCACACGCGACGGACCGGCGTTATAGGCGGCGCTGGATAAAATACGGTTGCGGCCAAACATCTGGTAGACGTATTCAAGATAGCTGGTGCCGATGGTGATATTCATCTGCGGATCCAGCAACTGCGCCGGATTGCTGTAACCCTGCAAACCGAACATATCCACCGTATGCTGCGCCGTCGCAGGCATAACCTGCATCAGGCCCGCCGCGCCCACCGGAGAACGCGCTTTCGGATTCCATGCACTTTCCTGACGGGCAATCGCCATCGCGTAACTTTGGGTAATGCCTTTATCATTGGTCGCACGGCGGAATTCATCCGGCCATGCCAGCGGGAAACGTTCTTCGAGATAATCCCACAGCTTGCCGGTTATCGTGGCCTGTACGCTCAGGTCCGGCCATTTTTGCTCGAAGGCATAACGCGCCAGCGCGGATTGCTGCACTGTACTGCGGCTGCTCACCAGATAGCTCCATTCGGTGCGCGCCAGATTGTCCATCTGCCAGTACATCAGTTCACGTACACGGGCCACTTCCGGCAATGCCGCTATGCTGGCATCCGGTTTTGTCGCCACAGAAATCTGCATCGGATACGCGACATTCAGCTTTTGCGCCGCCGCCATCGGATAGAAACCGCGCCCCTGCATTAATGTGCGCAGCATGGCTTCACCCTGCGAGCGTTGCCCTTTGTCGATCATGACCGACGCACGCCAGTATTGCCATTCGTCCTGCTGCAAAGCGTCCGAAGGCAAACGCTCCAGCCACTGACTCAACCCCTGACGGTCACCGGCGGCCAGCGCCATACGGATGCGACGTTCAACCAGCGGGGTGGAATGGCTGCGCAGAATCACGTTATCGCGCCATGCGGCCTGTTCCGGCGTGGCATCGCTACCCATATAACGCCAGGCAACGGCTTCTTCCAGTTCCAGACGATCGCTGTCACTCATCTTCTGCAAACGCGCCAGAACCGGGATCATCGAACGCGCGTTTTCCGAATCATCGCGGGCAATGCGGGCGAACGTAATGCTGGTGGCGTTACGGGTGAAATCGGTCGGCCCTACGTTACGCGCAAAGCTTTCAATCGTATTCGGGTTGTTTTGCAGATCGACCAGTGCGTCGCGCATCGTCTGATAATCCGGTGGCAACTGTTTCGCCAGATAACTCACCAGACTGGTATTCCCGGCTTTCATCGCCAGACCAATACGTTGCAGCGTCGTCAGGGCAGTCTGATTGCCTGCGCCCTGCCAGACTGAGAATAATTTGTCGCAGGTATTCGGCAGCGACGTGCCGGTTAACCAGATATCTTTCGCGCCATCAAACGCAGTTTTCTGATCGCCGGTGGCCCATTTTGCATAGTAATAGTTACAGCGGGCGGCGACCGGCTTCGGCGGCTGCGGGCTGAAAGACAACAAACTGTTCCAGTCCTGACGGCGCGCCAGTTCATTCACAAAGCGTGCTGGCAGGGAACGCGCCGGCGGCAAGGTCGGGTTCGCTTTCACAAAGGCATTCACCTGAGCCGGTGTCGCCTCGCCCAGATCCTGCGTCAGCTGGCGGTATTCGAGATAAGGATAAAGAGGATAATCTTCGAGCGTCGGCATCAGCTGGCCAACGACATCCATCTGATTATTATCCCAAGCCTGTTTAATCTGCATGTAGTGCTGACGTTGCGAATCCAGCGAATCCGCTTTCGCCACGCCCGATGCTGTCACCAGCAATACGCTCATTGCCAGAGCGTGCCATTTGTCCACCTTGACCATACTTGCCTTTATCCTCACGGGTTGTCTTTCCTTCTGTGCCAGCTGCACAGATATTGCCCTACAGACCTGCTGTTTTTGATGTAAGAACTGTTCTTCGTTCTGTAGACAGTCACTACGCTAATCGATTCATTTTGAAAATTGAAGTCATGCGGGAAGCGCATCACAAACTTTACACAGTGTGAGGCATGCGCAAAGCCGTTACCAGAGAACCGCTCGCTTATTTTACGTAACACAACGTAGCAGATGAATAAGCGCCAATCGCTATATTATTATCGCGATAATGGTCGGATATTTGAGAGATCCCAAATAGATAGTACCCTTACAATGAGAATCTGAACAAACACACTGACAAAATTTATCTTTATTTACGCTAATTTACCGTGATATTAAAACCCTAAACAAAACCTAAATGACTAGCAAATAATACCGATATTCCTAATTCGATTAACACAATGTTTTCATTGGAAAATTTTATTATTGATATCGTTATAAAAGTCTTTATTGGTTCAGATCAATTTTATTTTCGCGTAATTAATTATTATCACGCCATATTCTCAAACCGATTTGAATACCCGTAGTAATTACACGCTTAATTTAATCACGTGCAAGCATTCTTGTTCATCGCTTATGGAAAAGTATATGACTCACTCATCATCATCTGTCAAAACCAATGCCAGCCCTTCTTCTTCAGCGGCGGCAGAAAACAAAAACTGGTATCAGATTAGTAGTAACGACGCCATGTCGCGTCTGGAAACCAGCGAAGCCGGCCTGAACCCGCAGGTTGCCGCTGAGCGCCTGAAAGAATTTGGTCCAAATGCCTTACCGGAAAAACCAACCAAAAGCGCCCTGATGCGTTTCCTGGCGCATTTCAATGACGTCCTGATTTACATCCTGCTCGCGGCAGCGGTTGTGACCGGTGCGATGGGCCACTGGGTGGACACGCTGGTGATCCTCGGCGTTGCTGTCATTAATGCCATGATCGGTTTTCTGCAAGAAAACAGCGCCGAGAAATCGCTGAAAAGCATTCAGAATATGCTGTCCAGTCAGGCGGTTGTGATCCGCGACGGACAGATTCAGACCATCAATGCCGATCAACTGGTACCCGGCGATATCGTTCAGCTGCGTCCGGGCGATAAAATCCCGGCAGACCTGCGTATCGTCAGCGCACACAACCTGCAGGTTGAGGAAGCCATCCTGACCGGCGAATCTACCGTCGTCACCAAAACAGCCCGTACTATCGACGATGAAGTCATGATTGGCGACCGTCACAATCTGCTGTTCTCGGGCACGATGATCAGCGGCGGAACGGCTACCGGCGTGGTGTATGCCACCGGTAAAGACACCGAACTGGGCCATATCAACCAGATGATGTCGTCGATTGAACCGCAGCGCACCCCGTTGTTGCAGCAAATCGACAAGCTGGGTAAAGGCATTTTTGCCCTGATTTTGCTGATGATGGCGTTCCTGTTTGTCTTCGCCTTTATCCTGCGCGACATGCCGCTCGGCGAACTGTTGCTGTCGCTGATAAGCCTCGCCGTGGCTTCCGTGCCGGAAGGCTTACCGGCCATCATCTCGATTATTCTGTCCCTCGGCGTTCAGTCGATGGCGCGTAATCACGCGATTATCCGTAAGCTGCCGACCGTCGAAACGCTGGGTTCAATGACCGTCATCTGCTCGGATAAAACCGGCACGCTGACCATGAATGAAATGACCGTTAAGGCGGTGATTCTGGCAGACCGCGCTTATAACGTGGAAGGTGAAAGCTACCAGCCGAGAGGCCGGATTGTGGACGCCACGACGCAGCAGCAAATTGATGTCATCAATACGCCGGTACTGAACACCTTCATCACGGCGGTCGATTTATGTAACGACAGCCAGCTGATTCAGGACGACAAAGGCCACTGGGGCATTACCGGCGGGCCGACCTCCGGCGCGCTGAAAGTGCTGGCGGCGAAATGCACACTGAACACCGGTAAAATCGAATCTCTGGATAAAATCCCGTTCGATTCCAAACACAAATACATGTCGACGTTGCAGCGCATTGACGGCAAAACGCAGCTCTTTGTGACCGGTGCGCCAGACGTCCTGTTCTCGCTGGCGACATTTGAGCTGACCGAAAACGGTGTACAGCCTTTCCGCCGCGAATACTGGGAAGAAGAGATGGCGCGCTACGCCCGTCAGGGCCTGCGTATGGTTGCCGCCGCGTTCAGGGATGAGCCGGAAATCAACGGTGATCTGAGCCACGACGATTTGCAGCAAGGCCTGGTCTTCGCCGGTATCGCCGGAATGATGGATCCGCCACGTCCGGAAGCCATTGATGCGATTGCGCAATGTCAGCAGGCCGGGATCCGCGTGAAGATGATCACCGGTGACCATCAGGAAACGGCGATGGCCATCGGCAAAATGTTAGGTATTGGCAACAGCGGGGATTCCATCACCGGCAACGAGCTTGAGCACATGGACGACGCCGAACTGGCGGTCGCAGCCAGCCAGTACGATATTTTCGCCCGTACCAGCCCGGAGCATAAGCTGCGTCTGGTGAAAGCGTTGCAGGAAAACGGTGAAGTGGTCGGCATGACCGGCGACGGCGTGAACGATGCGCCTGCGCTGAAACAGGCTGATGTCGGCATCGCGATGGGCATCAAAGGCACCGAAGTTACCAAAGAAGCCGCCGATATGGTGCTGACGGATGACAACTTCGCGACCATCGCCAGTGCGGTGAAAGAAGGCCGTCGTGTTTACGACAACCTGAAGAAAACCATTCTGTTTATTCTGCCGACTAACCTCGCGCAGGGGCTGCTGATTATCCTGGCGATTCTGGCCGGTGCGGTGATCCCGCTGACGCCGGTGCAAATCTTGTGGATGAACATGGCAACGTCAACCACGCTGTCATTCGGTCTGGCCTTTGAACCTGCCGAGAAAGGCATGATGCGCCGCCGTCCGCGTGAGCCGGGTCAGCACGTGTTAGACCTGCACGCCGTCTGGCGTATCGCTTTCGTCGGTATTCTGATTGCCTGTAGCGCCTTCATTCTTGAAGCCTGGATGCAACCGCTCGGCTACAGCAGCGATTTGATTCGTACTGTCTTGCTGCAAACGCTGGTCACCGCGCAGTGGGTTTACATGTTTAACTGCCGCGTGATGGACCGCTTCCCGCTGAGCCGCGAAGTGTTCGTCAACAAAGGTCTGTGGATTGTCTCCGGCGTGCTGCTGGTGCTGCAACTGGCGCTGATTTATCTGCCAGTGATGAACCAACTGTTTGGCACCGTACCGCTGCCGCTGAAATTCTGGGGCATTACCCTGCTGGTCGGTGCGATGATCTTCGTGATTGTCGAAATCGAGAAATGGCTGGTTAACCGCTTCATTCGTAAAAAAGCGTAGCGAGTTTCCCGCTTACCGGGCTACTTTCTGTAGCCCGGTTTTTTTCAATAAAAACATCATAATTCTAAAACTTTAACGCGCATCGCCCTCATTTCGTCTCAAAGATCTCACAAAACGTCCCAAAGCCGGTTCTGCTGATTTACATCAATCCTTCCCCGCTTTATTACTCTGCCTAAGGGTTCTCCCGTCACACAGCAAAGTCATATTTTGCCGCCAAACGGCAATTTCCAGGGATACGCCCCCATCGCAGTACGGCTGCGTTGATCAAACCGGTCGATTTATAAAAACGAGCTCTCTGCGCCTGCAGAAAAACATAGAGCCAAAAAATAGGTAACTTACGATGTCATCGCTCATTGTAGATAAGTGCTTTTACACGCAGCTGGCATTGCATTCACTCTTGCAACTTAACGGACAACACCAGAAAGATATTCTTTCGCTTAAGGACATCAACGCACTGCAAGCCGCATGCAATTCCCTGAGGCCTGAAATCATCTTTGTAAACGAAGACTGCTTCGTCACCGATGCACAGTCCGGTCACGCGTTAAGGGAAGTGATCAACGCGCATCCCGGTACGCTGTTCTTTGTTTTTATTTCCAAAGAAAACCTGAATTATCAGAACTATGTACCGATCCGGAAAAACATCATCATCATTTCGAAATCGATTCGCACCACCACGATTTACCAGCTGATCGCGCATAATCTGCAACTGTCACGCTTCACAGAAGCAGAGCCTGAAGTTGAAACGGAGCAACCGCTGGATCTCACGCCGGTCAGCCTGAGCCGTACCGAGTCAAGCATTCTGAAAATGTGGATGTCTGGGCTGAACACGCAAAATATTTCCCAGCACCTGAACATCAAGCAGAAAACGGTGGCGTCTCACAAAGGCAACATTAAGCGCAAAGTCAAAACCCAAAATAAACAGGCTATTTATCATGTCGTTAAGCTCACAGATATTTTGACTACAGGAATGTTTGTCGGCAGAACCCAGCCTATCCGCCTCACCGGCGAGCCGGACGAATTCAGCGTTCCTTTCGGCTAACCGTTAACGCCCCTGCATCCGGCCAGCAACATTCTTCCCTTACTGTGAAGCTGATGGTTGGGAACACGACTGAAACACGCTAAACTTCCCGGTCGGAACCCTTATCAGTCATGCCGCAGTCAGGCGGGGCTGGCTTTAATTCGCCGCTGCGCCCGCCGGATCAGTCTCAATGATTCGGCTTATGCGCGCGGCCCGCAGAGAAAGAGGCTCAAAACAACGTGGCTCAATACGTATATTCCATGCACCGCCTCGGCAAAGTTGTTCCGCCGAAGCGTCATATTCTTAAGAACATCTCCCTGAGTTTCTTCCCCGGCGCCAAAATCGGCGTTCTGGGTCTGAACGGTTCAGGTAAATCTACCCTTCTGCGCATCATGGCCGGTATCGATACCGATATCGAAGGCGAAGCGCGCCCGCAGCCTGATCTGAAAATTGGTTATCTGCCGCAGGAACCGCAACTGAACATGGAACACACTGTGCGTGAGTCCGTGGAAGAAGCCGTTTCTGAAGTTGTGGGCGCACTCAAACGCCTTGATGAAGTTTATGCGCTGTACGCCGAGCCGGAAGCCGATTTCGACAAACTGGCCGCCGAACAGGGCAAGCTGGAAGAAATCATTCAGGCACACGACGGCCATAACCTGAACAGCCAGCTGGAACGTGCTGCCGATGCGCTGCGCCTGCCAGACTGGGATGCGAAAGTCGCGACCCTGTCCGGGGGTGAACGCCGCCGCGTGGCGCTATGCCGTCTGCTGCTCGAAAAACCTGACATGCTGCTGCTCGACGAACCGACCAACCACCTGGATGCGGAATCCGTAGCATGGCTGGAACGCTTCCTGCACGACTTCGAAGGTACCGTTGTGGCGATTACCCATGACCGTTACTTCCTCGATAACGTTGCCGGTTGGATCCTTGAGCTTGACCGCGGCGAAGGTATTCCGTGGGAAGGTAACTATTCCACCTGGCTGGAACAAAAAGATGAACGTCTGGCGCAGGAAGCTTCTTCCGAAGCGGCCCGTCGTAAATCTATTGAGAAAGAGCTGGAATGGGTTCGTCAGGGCGCGAAAGGCCGTCAGTCTAAAGGCAAGGCCCGTCTGGCTCGCTTCGAAGAACTGAACAACACCGAATACCAGAAACGTAACGAAACCAACGAATTGTTCATTCCACCGGGTCCACGTCTGGGCGACAAAGTCGTTGAAGTGAAGAACCTGAGCAAATCTTATGGTGATCGCGTTCTGATTGACGACCTGTCCTTCTCCGTACCGAAAGGCGCTATCGTCGGCATTATCGGCCCGAACGGTGCCGGTAAATCCACACTGTTCCGCATGATGTCCGGTCAGGAAGAAGCAAACAGCGGCACGATTGAGCTGGGCGACACTGTGAAACTGGCGTCCGTTGATCAGTTCCGTGACTCAATGGATAACAGCAAAACCGTGTGGGAAGAAGTGTCCGGTGGTCAGGACATCATGCGTATCGGCACGACCGAAATGCCAAGCCGCGCGTACGTGGGCCGTTTCAACTTCAAAGGGGTTGATCAGGGCAAACGCGTCGGTGAGTTGTCCGGTGGTGAGCGCGGTCGTCTGCATCTGGCAAAACTGCTGCAGGTGGGCGGTAACATGCTGCTGCTCGATGAACCGACCAACGACCTCGACATCGAAACCCTGCGCGCACTGGAAAACGCCTTGCTGGAATTCCCGGGCTGCGCCATGGTCATTTCCCATGACCGCTGGTTCCTCGACCGCATCGCGACCCACATCCTTGATTATCAGGATGAAGGTAAAGTCGAATTCTTCGAGGGTAACTTCACCGAATACGAAGAATACAAAAAACGTACTTTAGGTGCCGAAGCGTTAGAGCCGAAGCGCATCAAGTACAAAAAGATGATCAAGTAATCGTCTTTATGAACGAACGAAGGCCCGGCGACGGGCCTTTTTTTATGCGCCGGATACCCTTTATTCCCCCGCCAGCGCTTCGCTGTAACTCTTCGCAAAGCCGTATTCTTCCAGCATAAAATCAATAAAACACGCCAGCGCCGGAGAATTCAGTTTCCGCCCCGGATACACCAGAAACAGATCGTTGCCTTCCGCTTCCCACTCCGGCAACACTCGCACCAGCGTACCGGCGGCCACTTCGTCATGGCACAAAAATGCTGGTAACAACGTGATGCCCGCGCCCGCCAGCGCGCATTCCCGCGCATACAGCAGATTGTCAGTGGTATGCGCCGAAGGCAGCAGCCAGCGATGATAAGTTTCGCCGCGATGCAGCACCCATTCCGACCATGCACGGTGCGCAATACAGTGATGCGAGGCTAACTGCTGAGGTGATTCAATCAGCGGATGCTGCGCCAGATAATCAGGCGAAGCCAGAAGATAGCGCGGGCTGTGGCCCAGTTCACGGCCGATCAGCGAGGAGTCCTGCGGCTTGCCGGTGCGCAGCGCGATATCAAATCCTTCCTGCACCAGATCCACCAGCGCGTCAGACACCGACACTTCCAGCGAAACATCCGGGTAACGCTTTTGGAATTCGACGTTCATGCGCGCCAGCAGCGTGGCACCCAGCCCCGCCGGGCTGGTGATGCGCAAGCGCCCGCTGGGATTATCACGCAACCGGCGGATCGCCAGTTCCGCCCGCTCGCTGGCCTGCATCATTTCCTGACAGTGGATCAGATAGCGTTCACCGGCAAACGTCAGATTGAGCTGGCGCGTGGTGCGGTTCAGTAGCCGCAGGCCAACGGATTTTTCCAGCTGGCTTATCCGCTGGCTGACGCTGGATTTCGGCAAACCGGCACGGCTGGCCGCCTGTGTAAAACTGCCGCATTCCGCGACCAGAGCAAACAGCGCCATATCCTGCAATTGTTTAAACACGATTGTTCACCTCAGCCGAACACTTTGTTAGTTATTGTCCATCTTATCAGGCTGCCGCCAGAGGACTAGACTGTCTGAATACCCAATGGAGGAATTTTTATGTCTGTTAAAGCGATTGCCGTAAATCCAAAAGAACCATCCCGTTTTATCGCCATCGAACTGCCACAACCTGTGCCGGGCGAAAATGACCTGCTGGTGGAAGTGAAAGCCGTTTCGATTAACCCGGTCGATACCAAAGTGCATAAAGGCGTGCAGAAAAGCGGCCTTGATGCGCCTAAAATTTTGGGCTGGGATGCCAGCGGGATTGTGAAAGCCGTGGGCAGCGCGGTGAAAAACTTCAAAGCAGGCGACGAAGTCTGGTACGCCGGTGACATCACCCGCTCCGGCAGCAACGCTTCCGAACAGCTCATCGACTCACGCATCGTTTCCGTGAAACCGAGATCCCTGAACTGGGCGCAGGCCGCCGCAATGCCGCTGACCACGCTGACGGCCTGGGAAGCGCTGTTCGAACACCTGAAAATTCAGGAGGCTTCGGACGACAAAACGCTGTTAATTATCGGCGGTGCCGGTGGCGTCGGTTCGCTGGCGATCCCGTTTGCTTCGCTGCAAAGCAAAGTAAAAGTCATTGCGACCGCTTCACGTCCGGAATCGGCGCAGTGGTGTCTGGATCGCGGTGCCGATCTGACCGTGAGCTACAAAGATCTGAAAGGTGAGCTGGCGAAACACGATATCAAACAGGTGGACTTCATTCTTTGCCTGAATGACACCGACGGTCACTGGGACGCGATTACCGATCTGATTGCGCCAATGGGCCACATCTGTACGATCGTTGAGAACGAACATCCACTGGATATGAACAAGCTGAAACTGAAAAGCGCCGCGCTGCACTGGGAACTGATGTATACCCGCAGCATGTTCAATACGCCGGATATCGCGCAGCAGGGCGAGATCCTCAAGCAAGTCGCCGCGCTGGTGGATGAGGGCAAAGTCACCACCACGCTGAGCGAAACCCTGCACGGTCTGACCGTGGAAAGCATCGAAGCAGCTCACGCGAAAGTGCTGGATGGCCATATGCAGGGCAAAGTCGTCGTCGCTTTCTGACCTTTTCTGCAAAAGCAAAACCCCGCGATTTTCATGGCGGGGTTCTTTTTATCCTGCATTGCGGCTATTCGCCGTCATCAACCTTCTGCCATCTGGCGTCCGGATCAAACGTCGTCAACGCCCGCGCCACAGCATCAGTGTTTGCACCTAAATCCTGCTGATACACATCGCCTTGCTGATTAATCATAAAACTGGTGATACCGGTATGGCCGTAAACCACCGGCCACGCGATGAGCGCAAAACCCCGGGTCATTTTTCCGTTTTCGATGTAACTGTGTGCCCCGCCGCTGGCGTTCCCGCCCTGCGCGGTGAGAATGCGGTAATAGTAGCCGTGATAATCGGTGCGTGGCTGATCCTGACCGAAAGCAGGCCCAAGCGGGCTTGGAGCGTCGCCTTCTTTGACCGGCCAGTACAACCCGTCGTGCTGCCCGTCAGTGCTGATAATCTTCTGAGCAAACTGCCCGGCGCCCAGCTGATATTCATGTTGTGCGTCGGCGTAAGCCGAAACCGCCTGCATGGCCGACAGCTCGTTACGACCAATGGTGCGGGTTTCAATTTCTGCCGCGCCCGCCACCATATCGAACTCCCAGCCCTGCGCCGTGCGTTTCATCGGGATCGGCAGTTGCCAGTTTTCTTCCCCGACGTTCAGATGCGCAATATCACCTTGCTCAACAATTTTGTGGCTGACATTCCAGTCACGCAGAAAGCGCGCCACTTCATCAGGGTCGACCTCTTTTTTCGGCAGATAAACCTGCCAGTCGCTGCCGAGAATTTTCCCCAGCGCCATATCGTCATGTGCCTGCGTCGCTTTCACCAGCGCCTGAGCTGCCTGTTCCGGGCGGGAAAATGCCTGCTGCGCAAACCCCGTCAGAGGCAGGGCAAACAGGCTGGTGCAAATCACAATGTTACGTAATGTCTTCATGACTTTTCCTCGTAAGCCTAGCGGCGGTGAATATGAACCGGTTCCGCATTCGCCGGGCGTGCGTGCTGGAAGTTTTGCATCTGCTGGCGGCTCTGATTACCGCGCGCCTGCTGCTGTTGCCATGACGGCGCACGGCTCGAATTTCCGCTGAATGCCGTGCTGCGCGGCATATTACTGGCCTGATGGAAGTTCTGCCTTTGTTGCTGATTTCCGCCTCGCAGGGCGTTCTGGTTGCCGTTTTGCTGACGGTTTAACGCCTGATGCTGCTGCGGTAACGGATGACCGGACGCCTGATGATTATTCAGATTCGCAGCGCCGCGGCTGGCCGAAGCGGCACCCGTCGCGGAATGCGTCGCACCCGACAAATTGCCCTCATGGCGATTCATCACCGAAGCGGCCTGCTGACGTCGCTGATCCCTCGTCTGCCCGCTCAGGTTATTTTGTACGCCCGGGTTGCCGTCAAAACCCCGATAATTATTACGCTGCGCTACATTATTCAGTGCCTGATTTTGCGTCGCTCCGTTCAGGTTCGCCCGGTTATTCGGGACACCCGCGTTGAAAGCTGGATTATGCTGCCAGCCCTGTGTCGCTGCTGAACCTGAATGGTTAACCGTGTTGTTATTACCTGATATGCGGTTGTAATTATTGACGTTTACGTTGACGTAATTGTTGGACGAACCGCCGTGATGGCCGTCATCGTGATGATCGTCATGGTGGTCGTAATCGTCGTGATGATGATCATCATCCCAGTCGATATTGCCGAAAATCGCGTAGGTTGCCGCGACGCCAACGCCAAAACCGATGCCTGACGCCACGCCGTTCACAAACTGCTGACCCGGAGGCGGTGGCAGATAAACCGGCGGGTAAGCCGGTGTCGGCCATGCGCCATAAACGACATTCGGGTTATAGCTCGGCACGTAAACCACCTGCGGATCGGCGGATTCAATAATAATGGTCTGCTGCGCGGGCTGAGCATTGACCACGGTTGTGCTGCTTTGCGCCGCCGGTTTTACCGTGACTTTCTGCTGCGGCGTACTTTTCAGGGCTCCGCTCTTTTGCGCGACCTGACGGAATTTCTGTACGGTGTCCATCACGTCACCGGGTTGCGCCAGAAACGCGTATCCCAGATTTTGTACCCATGCAGGATCTTCGCCCATCAGCGCCAGTAATTGCGGAAACGCTACCAGAGATTTCACGCTCGGATCCCAGGGTTCATTCGCCACAGCTTTGACGGCGGGATCACCCTGACTTTGCGGATGGTCACGCGACCATTGCACAGCCTGAATGACGTTGGTCGGATACGTGGATGCCATCAGAACCTGAGAAAGCAGACTGTCAGGATAAAGCGCTACGGGCGCAACCCACTGATCAAGCTGAGCTTGTGTAAAAGCTGGAGGTGTAACGGGAGTGGCAGGCGGAGGAACGGCAACAACAGGTGCCGCAACGGGCGCGGGTAGTGCGGTCTGAACGGTGGTTTCGGCCTGACTGCGCACCGGAAACCAGCCTTGCATGAACATCACGCTGGCAAGAGCAAAAGCCCCTGCGCTGCATACGACTGCGATACCCCAGGGCTTGAATGACAAATTCATTCGGATCACCTTAAAAAGCCTCAGCCGGAATGAGAGGCACAATGAATGAGTATAATCTGACAAATAAAACTCAACGGACGCCACTCTATTTTTATTTCGCAAATGAGATTTACGCATAAAATGCGCAATAAAAATCCGGCTAACACGGAAGGCATCAACGCATTGATACCTCGATGCTTTTTAATTCAGGCTGTTACAAGCTGAATTAATTAAAAATCAAAACGGATGCAATCAGATGAATTCATTAATAATTATACAGAATACAAAACTAACAACCATTCACTCAGCGAATACTTAATAAGGATCTGACCATTGAAGGGTAAAAATAACAGGCATAAAAAAGCGCCTGTTGCGTAAAACAGGCGCCTGAGTTTTTCGGGAAAACTGGTCAGTTCACGTTGGGATCGTTCAACCGGCTGGTATCGGCAGCGAGCATGTTTTTCACCAAATCCACGCACTCGAGAAAACGCTGATCGTAATCTGAAGATTCAACGTGAACGTAATCCACATTGTTCTGTTTCAGCATATCGATAAGCAGATTCTGGAATGACATGCGGTCGGTTGTACTTCCCAGACTGCGCAGGCCATCCGCCACCCACGGCGTGTTATTTTCAAGCAAGATCACCAGATCGAATTTGTATTCGTCCATCAGAGCCTGAACAAACGGATGCTCTCGGCCTTCGTACTTTTTACAAAACGCCTGCGTCGTCAGAAAATCGGTATCAATAAACGCCACTTTATTGGCATATTTAACCGCAAAATCAATGTACTGCGCCTGACCGAGTGCGATTTTATCGTAGTCGGAATATTGCAGCGCCATTTCATCGCCACCGAGGTGCGAGAAGACGTAATCACGCCCATATTCCCAGGCGCTGGTGGTGTTGAAAATGTTGGCTAATTTATTGACCAGCGTCGATTTCCCGCTGGATTCGCCGCCCAGAATCGCCACGGTGCGCACGAAGAACGGCTTCACTTCCGTCGGAATATAATCCCAGTAGCGGAAAGGATCCTGACGTATCTGGCGGCCACTGATATTCATAAAGGAGCGTTTCGGGTCAATCAGCACCGTTTCAATCCCGAGATGTTCGCGGTACTGCGGCGCGTCGCCTTCTTCGCTGGAATAAATGGTATTCGGCTCAATGCCTTTCTGGCTCATAAACTCTTTAATGCCGCGTCCCCAGACATCCCAGCCGTGCGGATACGGCTCCATCCCTTCTTCATTGAAAGCATGGATACGGATGTTTTTCTGGTATTTGAACGTCTGCAATAACCAGCGCAGACGGTCGCTGACCGTCGGTTGCTGAGACATCGAGCTGTTTTCGAATAACTCGCGATCACGGGGCTCGTCATAGCCCATGATGATATGGAGTTCATCGACCTGACTACAGGCGCGCTGAATCAGATAAATATGACCGGTGTGCAGCGGATAAAACTTACCAAACACCACGCCGATATTCTTTTCGCGGCGGGGAAACTCAAGATCAAGGAAGCGATGCAACGCCTCCAGCTTTTGGGCGCTGGGGCTTTTTATCTTTGCATTCAACAACTGGCTGAGATAACCCTTGGTCATCCCGCTGGCCTCGGCCACCTGTTGCAGCGTGCGTCCCTGTTGTTTTATCGCGGTTTTTAGATAGTCGAACTGTGACATGCCTTGTCCCCAGGTTTGCTGTACTAAACAAAATAGCTAAACCCAAAATAGCATAAAGGCAGGCTTAATTGACACCAGACAACCGTTACAAATCGTCGAGGATCGCCAGCGCATCTGCCAGTTTTTTGACACCAAACACCTGCATTCCGGCAGGGACTTTTTTCGGCACATTGGCGTGCGGCACGATGGCGCGTTTAAATCCGTGCTTCGCCGCTTCGGTGATACGCTCCTGACCGCTGGGCACCGGGCGGATTTCCCCCGCCAGCCCCACTTCACCAAACACCACTAAATCCTGCGGCAGAGGACGGTCGCGCAGGCTGGAAACCAGCGACAGCAGCAGCGCGAGATCCGCACTGGTTTCCGTCACTTTCACGCCACCCACGACGTTAACGAACACGTCCTGATCCGCCATCTGCAAACCGCCATGACGGTGCAGAACCGCCAGCAGGATCGCCAGCCGGTTTTGCTCAAGCCCGACAGCCACGCGACGCGGATTTCCCATCATCGAGTGATCAACCAGCGCCTGTACTTCAACCAGCAGTGGCCGCGTCCCTTCCCACAGCACCATCACCGAACTACCCGACGTAATTTCATCGCCACGGCTCAGGAAAATGGCCGAGGGATTACTGACTTCGCGCAGCCCCTGCTCGGTCATGGCGAATACGCCCAGTTCATTCACTGCACCGAAGCGGTTTTTATGGCTGCGTAAGGTACGGAAACGGGAGTCGGCATCGCCGTCGAGCAGAACGGAACAGTCGATACAGTGTTCGAGCACTTTCGGCCCGGCGAGCGATCCGTCTTTGGTGACGTGGCCGACCATCACAATCGCCACACCGCGCGTTTTCGCAAAACGGGTGAGATAGGCGGCGGTTTCGCGCACCTGTGCGACCGTACCCGGCGATGACTGAATGTCCGCCATGTGCATCACCTGAATGGAGTCGATCACCATCAGTTTCGGCTGTTCTTTGTCGGCAATTTCACAGATCTGTTCAATGCTGGTTTCCGACAACATGTTCATGTTCGACGTCGGTAAACCCAAACGATGCGCGCGCATCGCCACCTGTTGCAGTGATTCTTCGCCGGTGACGTACAGGGTTTTCATGTTTTCGCTGAGGTGACACAAAATTTGCAGCAACAGCGTACTTTTGCCCGCGCCCGGATTACCGCCGATAAGAATCGCACTGCCGGGCACCACGCCACCGCCCAGCACGCGGTCAAATTCCTTGAAACCGGTGCTGAAACGCGGAAGTTCATCGAGGCTGATATCAGAGAGTTTTTGTACACGGCTTACGCCAGCATCACCCGCGTAACCGGTCAGGCGCTCGTTACGCGCCACAGTCGGGGAAGCCGCTAAACGGATTTCAGTAATGCTGTTCCAGGCCTGACACGCACTGCACTGCCCCTGCCAGCGCGGATAATCTGCGCCACATTCATTACACACAAATGCACGTTTTGCTGCTTTCGCCACAACTTACCTCTTTATTTTTATTAAGACTGACTGCCGCTCAGGATGCATAAAACACCGAGTAAATCGGCATGACGGATGCAAACGGCAGCCTGTTCATACACTTTCGGTTTCGCGTGATAAGCGATGCCCATCCCCGCAACGGCCATCATTTTGAGATCGTTGGCGCCATCGCCGATTGCGATAGTTTGCTCCTGAGAAATGCCCAGTTTTTCCGCCAGTTTTAGCAGCGTATCGGCTTTGTATTGGGCATCAACAATTGGCCCGATCACGCGTCCGGTCAGCTTACCGTCGCGGACTTCCAGCTCATTCGCCGCCACGTCGACCAGATTCAGCCGATCACGCAGATATTCGGCGTAATACGTGAAACCCCCGGACGCAATCGCCACGTGCCAGCCCGCTTCCTGCAAGCGCTGAACCATCACGGTCAGGCCCGGCATCAGCGGTAATGTCTGACGCACCTGCTCAAGGATCCCGGCATCGGCATCTTTGAGCGTCGCAACGCGCTGACGCAGGCTGGCGGAGAAATCCAGCTCGCCGCGCATCGCACGTTCGGTGACTTCGGCCACCTGCACACCGACGCCCGCCAGTTTGGCAATTTCGTCGATGCATTCAATCTCAATCGCGGTAGAATCCATGTCCATAACCAGCAGGCCAGGCGTTCGCAGGTAAGGCACTTTCCCCAACTGGGCGACATCGAATTCAAAAGATTCGGCCAGAACATGTGCGTCGGAGGTCAGTGAACCCGCCAGACGAACAACCTGATAACCTTCCACTGCCCATGCACTGACAATCACCAGAGCACGGCCTAAGCGGCGCTGGAAAAGCGTAATGCTCGTTTTATCCAGTTTTCTACCATAGAGCAGCCATCCGGTGTGTCCCGCCCGGTAATCGAGTGGCATGACTTCATCACCGCTCAGTGAAAGGGGAAGTCCCGGCCATTGGTGGATCTCCGCAGGAAGATCGCAATAGGTCAGACTGTTTGGCATGATGGCTCCGGTAGATTGTTTTGTTATAAACGACGGTTCGTAAAACGAGTCAAAAGGCAGAGGTAACGCCGGGTAAAACGAGGCATCAAGCTACCCTATCGTCACCTCTTCTGGCAACATTAAAGTCATCGAAAATCGCAAGGAAACAGAATGGCCAAGGCCAAACTTAAATTTCGCCTGCACCGCGCTGCTATCGTACTGATAAGCCTGGCGTTATTAGTCATTCTGATGCAAGGCGCATCCTATTTCAGCCTGGGACATCAACTGGCACGTTCCACTCAGGTAGAGCAACTCGCCCAGACACTCGCGAAGCAGGTGGCATTTTCACTCGCGCCACTGATGGACAGCGACAATGATGGCGCTGATATCGCGCAAATTTCCACTATTTTGAGTCAGCTTACCGATGGCAGTCGCATTCTTGATGCCAGCGTTTATGAATCCGACGGCTCCCTGGTGGCCCATGCGGGCGAGCAGGTGCCGGTTCGCGACCGGTTATCGCTGGACGGCAAACGCGCGGGCAGCTACTTCAATCATCAGATTGTGGTGCCGATAGAAGATAAAAATGGTCCGAGCGGATTTTTGCGCATCACGCTCGATACGCATGTTCTGGCAACGGAATCGAAGCAGGTCGATAACACCACCAATCTGTTGCGTCTGATGATGCTCGCCGCACTGGGTGTGGGCATTATTCTGGCTCGGACACTGTTGCAAGGACGCCGTTCGCGCTGGCAGCAATCGCCATTCCTGCTGACCGCCAGTAAACCAGTGAAAGAAGATGACGAGCAGGAAGAGGAAACGGACGAATTCGGCCCGCCGCCGGTGCTGAATATTCCTGAACCGGAAGCCGAAGTTGCCGAGGCAAAACCCGCAACCGAAGCACAAACTAAAGAAGCGGCTCAGGCCGCTTACCGCAGTCTGAAACGCAGCCGGCCTAAGTGATTCAGGCCAGCCGCTGAACAGGCAATATTAATTCTTCCACCTGGATAGCGTGGGCTGGGTGATGTGCAGGCATTCAGTAATCTCTTTTGCCGTCAGGCTGCATGACGCAGTAAATCCACAAGTTCAGATATGAGCAGCTCAGTGATGAATAGAAAATTGCATAGCAAAACGGGCGCCCATCGGCGCCCGTTTCAGTTTCTGCAATGTATGCAGAATTTATTCTTTGTCGCCCAGCAGAACGGATTCCAGCGCGATTTCGATCATGTCGTTGAAGGTCGTCTGACGTTCAGCGGCAGTGGTTTGTTCGTGCGTACGGATATGGTCGGAAACGGTACAGATAGTCAGCGCTTTTGCGCCGAATTCAGCTGCCACGCCGTAGATACCGGCGGCTTCCATTTCCACACCCAGAATGCCGTATTTTTCCATCACGTCGAACATTTGCGGGTCTGGCGTGTAGAACAGATCAGCGGAGAAGATGTTACCAACGCGGGCATTAATGCCTTTAGCTTTTGCCGCATCAGCAGCGTTACGCACCATGTCGTAATCGGCGATAGCCGCGTAATCGTGATCTTTAAAACGCATGCGGTTCACTTTGGAATCGGTGCAGGCACCCATGCCAATCACGATATCACGCAGTTTGATGTCTTCACGTACCGCGCCGCAGGAACCCACACGGATGATTTTTTTGACGCCGAATTCGGTGATCAGCTCTTTGGCATAAATTGAGCAGGAAGGAATGCCCATGCCGTGGCCCATAACAGAGATTTTGCGGCCTTTGTAGGTGCCGGTGAAGCCCAGCATCCCACGCACGTCATTCACCTGCTTAACGTCCTGAAGGAAAGTTTCCGCGATGTGCTTGGCGCGCAGCGGATCGCCCGGCATCAGCACTACGTCAGCGAAGTCGCCCATTTCAGCATTAATGTGTGGAGTTGCCATCTTCTTATTCCTTAATTCTGCGAGGTGTCATGTTCATAATAAAAACGCGGCCAGTAAGCTTTACTGGCCGCGCATTCTAATCGTTACAGCATGGATTTACCGTAATCCATCGGCGTCAGATCGAAGTATTTCGCGACCGTCTGCCCGATGTCCGCGAAGGTTTCACGGTGGCCCAGCGAGCCCGGTTTTACTTTAGGACCATAGATTAACACCGGAATGTGCTCACGGGTATGGTCTGTGCCGCGCCAGGTCGGGTCGCAACCGTGGTCAGCGGTGAAGATAATAATGTCATCTTCTTTCACCAGCTCCAGCAGTTCCGGCATACGGCGGTCGAACAGCTCAAGCGCAGCGGCATAGCCCGGAACATCACGACGGTGGCCGTAAGAAGAGTCGAAATCAACAAAGTTGGTGAAGACGATTGTCTTATCACCCGCTTCTTTCATCTCTTTAATGGTCGCGTCAAACAGCGCGTCCAGCCCGGTGGCTTTCACTTTTTTTGTAATACCGACCTGCGCATAGATATCCGCGATTTTACCAACGGAAACTACGTGGCCGTTTTTCTCATCAACCAGTTTTTTCAGGATGGTCGGTGCCGGTGGCTCCACCGCCAAATCATGACGGTTACCGGTACGCTCGAAATGACCGGCTTTGTCGCCGATAAACGGACGCGCGATAACACGGCCAATGTTGTAACCGCCTTCAGTCAGTTCTTCACGGGCGATTTCGCACAGTTCATACAGGCGATCCAGCCCGAAAGTTTCTTCGTGGCAGGCAATCTGGAAAACGGAGTCCGCAGAGGTGTAGAAAATCGGCTTGCCGGTTTTCATGTGTTCTTCGCCTAAATCGTCCAGCACGACGGTGCCGGATGAGTGGCAGTTGCCGAGGTAGCCCGGCAGATTGGCGCGTTTCACCAGCTTATCCAGCAGTTCCTGCGGGAAACTGTTGGTGGTATCGCTGAAATAACCCCAGTCGAAAAGAACAGGCACACCGGCGATTTCCCAGTGGCCTGACGGGGTATCTTTACCGGAGGAAAGTTCGCTCGCATAAGCATAAGCGCCGGTAATTTCAGAATTACCGTCCATGCCTTCCGGGATTTTTCCGGTGGATTCTTCAGCGGCTTTCGCCAGCCCAAGACGGGTCAGGTTCGGCAGATTCAGCGGCCCTTTGCGACCTTTGTCGGCTTCGCCACGCGCGCAGGCAGCCGCGATATGGCCCAATGTGTCAGAACCGGCATCGCCAAAGCGCTCGGCATCTTCACTGGCACCGATACCGAATGAGTCTAACACCATGATAAATGTACGTTTCATTTTGCTCTCCTGCGAATGGTTACGCATTGGGTCACGCGGAACTGCCGCGCACCTGATCACTCTTAAATGGGGGCGATTCAGCCTGAAATCAAGCTTTGCCGCTGATCCGGCGATAAACCACCGGCGTGCTTTCCGGCGCTTTGTCACTCAGGACAATGGCCGCGCGCACTTCCTGCGCTGCCTGCTGCCAGGCCGCTTCACTGTTCGCGTGGATCATCGCCAGTGGCTGACGGGTATCCACCTGCTGACCAAGTTGCGCCATGTGGGTCAGACCGACGCTGTAATCGATAGCATCGCTGGCACGACGACGACCACCACCCAGTGACACCACCGCCATGCCCAGCGCGCGGGTATCCATCGCACTGACAATGCCGTTTGTTTCGGCGTAAACCGGTTTGCTCAGCGTCGCCTGTTGCAGATAGTTGTCGTAATTTTCGATGAAATCGGTCGGGCCTTTTTGCGCCGCAATCATGCGACCAAAAACTTCAGCCGCTTTGCCGTTATCCAGCACCGCCTGCAATTTGCTGCGGGCATCAGCGTCATCTTTTGCCAGTCCACCGGACAGCAGCATTTCAACGCACAGCGCCATGGTGACTTCCAGCAAACGCGGATTGCGGTATTCGCCGGTCAGGAAGCGCACGGCTTCGCGCACTTCCACCGCATTTCCGGCACTTGATGCCAGCACCTGATTCATGTCGGTCAGCAGCGCCGTGGTTTTGCAACCCGCGCCATTTGCCACATCCACAATCGCCTGTGCCAGATCTTCTGAAAGCTGGTAGGTCGGCATAAACGCGCCGGAGCCCACTTTGACGTCCATGACCAGCGCGTCCAGCCCTTCGGCCAGTTTTTTGGCGAGGATCGATGCGGTAATCAGCGGGATAGAATCCACGGTCGCGGTGATATCACGCGTTGCGTAGAAGCGTTTGTCCGCCGGTGCCAGCGAGCTGGTCTGGCCGATAATCGCCACACCAACGTCCTGGATGATGCTGCGAAAACGGCTGTCATCCGGGAAAATATCAAAGCCCGGGATCGCTTCGAGTTTATCGAGCGTACCGCCGGTATGACCGAGGCCACGGCCTGAAATCATCGGGACATAACCGCCACAGGCTGCCACCATCGGGCCCAGCATCAGGGAGGTCACGTCACCCACGCCGCCGGTGGAATGTTTATCTACAACCGGGCCGTTCAGGTTGAGGCTTTTCCAGTCCAGCACGGTGCCGGAATCGCGCATCGCCATGGTCAGCGAAACACGTTCTTTCATGGTCATATCATTGAAATAGATGGTCATTGCCAGTGCGGCAATCTGACCTTCTGAAACCTGACTGTCGCGAATGCCGTTCACAAAGAAACGAATTTCTTCGTCGCTTAAAGGCTGGCCGTCACGTTTTTTTCGAATAATTTCTTGTGCGAGAAACAAGGTATCCCCCTGCCTGAGCTGAACGCTAAATGTGAACGCCAATACCGGACGCTGCAAAACAGCGCCACGGCATCGGCATAACAACGGTGATTAATAGCTGCTGGTGGCTTTCTGGCCAGCGTGACCGAGAGTGGTCAGCAGGCTTGCCAGCAGGCTGGAAGCGCCGAAACGGAAGTGACGTGCATCAGCCCATTCGCGACCCAGCAGGCGGTCAGCCAGTGCCAGATATTGCGCAGCATCTTCAGCGGTTTTCACGCCACCGGCCGGTTTGAAACCGACGGTTTTGCCCACGCCCATTTCAGCAATCACGCTCATCATCAGTTCAGCGCTGTGCAATGTTGCGTTTTCAGGCACTTTACCGGTTGAGGTTTTGATGAAATCAGCGCCTGCTTTGATAGCAATTTCGGAGGCTTTGCGGATCAGCGCGTCCTGTTTCAGCTCACCGGTTTCGATGATCACTTTCAGCAGAACATTTGCGGCTGCACAGGCTTCTTTGCACTGTTTAACCATCTCAAAACCGATTTGCTCGTTTCCGGCGATCAGCGCGCGGTACGGGAATACCACGTCAACTTCGTCGGCACCGTAAGCAATCGCTGCGCGGGTTTCTGCCAGCGCAATGTCGAGATCGTCATTACCGTGTGGGAAGTTCGTCACGGTCGCAATGCGGATGTCCGGCGTTCCTTGCTCGCTCAGGGTTTTACGGGCAACAGGAATAAAACGAGGATAAATACAGACAGCAGCGGTGTTACCTGCCGGGCTTTTTGCCTGGTGACAAAGGGCGATCACTTTTGCATCGGTGTCGTCTTCGTTCAGCGTGGTTAAATCCATCAGGTTCAGCGCACGTTGCGCTGCGGCGGTTAAATCGGTCATATAACTCTCCAACAATTTTCAATTCCAGCGACCGGCCAGAACTGAGCATACAGTCATGAATTCATTCCGGCGGTTAACATCGGGGGAAAGAATTCTGCACGTTGGCGAGCGGACTTGGTTCCATGAAGATAGCGTGCGTAAACCCTGTGGCTTACGTGGCAACTGAGATCCTTCTCACCGCGCTTTGATTGGCTGATGCCAATTCGTTGTGACTATTTGAACACGTCACATCAGGTTCCTGTGTGCAGTATTTCACACAAAATGAAAACCGTTTGCAACGTTGCTTATTAAAATGAGACTCAAGTCACACTTTAACGGCGCTATGCTCAGCGTCTAAACCAGATAAGAGTGTATACCCGATTCATGACAAGCGAAGTTCAGGCGGATATACAGAGAACGCCGACCGGCGATCTTGTGGTTAATGTTATAATAATAACATTTTAAAGAGAACATAAATCGCACCACAGCGAATAATGCGCTGACAGCAAGAAATGCCGGGCAATAAAAATGTTATTTAAATCACAAAAAGTATAACGAATTACTGCCGTGCAGATAACTGAAAGACCCGGCGGGTGTTGGCGAGCAACGTATCGGCGATTTCCTGCGCAGATTCTGTACGCAACTGGCATAACACATCAAACACCACCGCGGCGCGTTCCGGCCGGTTAGGTTGTCCCTGAAAACCCTGCAACGGCATATCCGGCGCATCGGTTTCGAGCAGTAAAGAAGAGAGTGGCAACTGCGCCATCACCTGACGGGTTTTCTGCGCACGTTCGTAACTAATCGTTCCGCCGACGCCTATCGCATAACCGAGTTTAATAAACGCCTGCGCCTGAGAAAGGCTTCCGGCAAAACCGTGTACCACGCCGGTCGCGGGCAGTTTCGCCTGCCGTAACATCGCGGCGAGCTGATCGTGGCTGCGGCGTGAATGCAAAATCACCGGCAGATTCTCTTTTTTTGCCAGGGAAAACTGAGCTTTAAGCAACCGCTGTTGTTGCTCAAACATCGGGTCTTCCATGTATAAATCCAGCCCGATTTCGCCTACTGCCACCAGCCGCGCATCACGGTGGCTGAGCAACGCTTCCAGCAATTCGACATCCTGATCCTTGTGCTGCGCGATATATAAAGGATGCAGCCCGAGCGCGGCGTGGATCTGCGGGTGATTTTTGGCGAGCGCGAGAATGCCGCGAAAGCGATCTGCCATCACGGCAGGCACGATAATCTCGCGGACACCCGATTCACCGGCGAGACGCAGGCTGTCCGCTTCTGCGCCGGTAAAAGGCGGAAAATCGAAATGGCAATGCGTATCGATGAACGTGAAACTCACAACTTATCACCTTCGCTGGCCGGAAAATGACTCTCAGCCGGCGCATTGTCGCTCATCGCCGCCGGACGGACTACGCCGCCATCGGCGACCATATCCGTCAGCACGGCGGGATCGAGAATAATCTGCTCGATTGTGCTGCTGGCGGCGGCCAGCGGGATCACATTCTCCGGCTCGTCCTGCGGCACCACGATGCGTTTTGGACGGCTAACGCGCGGAGTAATCTGTGGATAAGGCCGTTCGTTTTCGCGCGGCATCAGCCAGTGCGCAGCAGCAGAAAGGAAATAACGTCCGCAACGGCGGCCGAGATGATAATCCTGGTTCAGCGCAGGAAGACGGCTTCCCAGCGCGTGGCTGGCCAGCGGTTTTGGCGGGAAGATTTCGAAAATGCGCACGTCATCCGGCGGATTTTCAATGAATTGCTGAATGCGGTGATAGCTTTCTTCGTGATGCTGCATCATGCGCACCAGCTGTTGCAGACTGCTTTCACTCAGCCACTGCTCCATCCGTTTCATCCACTGCGGTGTGTAGAACATCGCCGACGGCACGGTGCGGATCACCACAATGGTATCTGCGCCGCGGCGGTAAGCTTCCTCAACCGGGATCGCATCGCTGATCCCGCCATCCTGATAGCTGATACCATCCAGATCCACGCCCATGCGGTAAAAACCGGGGATCGCGCTGGACGCTTTGATCACCGGCAACCAGTTTTCACGCGTCGGCGCAAAATAGTTGGCCGTGTAATCATCGCTACGGCAGGCGCACATCAGAAACTCACGGCCGTCGATCAGCAGTTTTTCTGCACTTTCCATCGCCAGCGGCATGTTTTTCGACGTTTCATCGACCAGCCAGTCGAGATCGATAAGGTGTCCGCCACGCACAAAGCGCAGAGGGTTGAAAAAGTCAGGGCTGGTGGTGTAGCGGGTGATGACTCTGCGGGCGTAACCGGGCTGGCCACAAACAAACGCGGAAAGGTTTTGCGCGCCTGCTGATGTGCCCAGATAGAGATCAAAAGGATTAAAACGAGCCCGCTGGAATTCATCCAAAACGCCTGCGGTAAAAATGCCTCTCTGTCCTCCTCCTTCACAAACCAGGGCAATTTTCCCCGGCATATAAGGTTTATACGCCAACGGTTCTATATTCCCCAGCGTGACAGGTATTCTGTATCCCAACGCGCTATCCTCGCAAAATCGGCATTACACTATTGGCCTTTTACCGGCCTCCTTTCTGAGCATACCCCGACTTCTCGTTTTGCGTGAATTACTTGCCTAAATTGGCCGATAAAATCGTTACGTACTGTTAACGGGCAAACTGTACACATAAAAGAATCGCCCCCTTCACTGAAGGGGGCGATGTCATTCATTAACGCTTATTGGCATCAAATCAATGATGCGGTCAGAGTCGTTTACGACCGGTAAACAGGCTGACCAGGAACAGAATGATACCGACTACGAAGACGATTTTTGCAGCCCAGGCAGCTGTACCCGCCAAACCACCGAAACCGAGAGCCGCCGCGATTAACGCGATGATTAGAAAAATAATGCCCCAACGAAACATAAGCTTCTCCTTTACCCTATTTTCACTTTGCCAGTTTAAAAGGTGGTGCCCCGCTTCGGGCCGGACTCACTGTTGCCTTTCTGACGCTTTATTAACCGGTTGTATACCGGATACAAAAAACAGCTTACTTAATAAAGGTAGTCGAAAAATTAAAGTGTTAGAGATTCAGTCACAATCTTTTTTCTGACATCAGGCAAAACATGTCCATCCCGAATATTGCACGGGCAACACAAATATTGTTATGCGTTATTCAAAGATGAGGCGCCCGCCCTTCGGAGGGCACCTTGTACAACAGGTATAACAGAGGATCGTTACGGTGCGACTTTCAGGTCATTTTTGACGCTTTTCACGCCATCAACAGTTTTCGCAACGCTTTCTGCACGGTCAGACTGTGCCTGATCTTTCACTGCACCGGAGAGCTGTACCACACCGTCAGTGGTTTCAACTTTCACGTTACGTGAAGGGACGATGTCATCGGCCAGCAGTTTAGCTTTGACAGACGCTGTTGTGGCGCTGTCGCCGGCATACCCTTTCACGCTCTGATCTTTGCTGTCTTTGGTGTGCAGTTTGTCGCTGACAGATTTCACACCTTCCACTTTGGTCGCTGCTGCAACAGCCTGTTCCGCTTCAGCCTGTGAGCCGACAAAGCCGCTCAGCGTGACAACGCCTGAAGTGGTAGTGACAGAAATGTCGCTGCTTTTGATGGCTTTATCATCCACCAGAGCACTTTTTACTTTCGCTGTGATGGCGCTGTCGCCCATGTAGTTATCAACTTTCTTCATGGAGCTATCGATTTTTGCACCTGCGCTATCTGTAGTCGTTGCAGCCAAAGCGCTACCGCTCATCAGTGCGGTACCCAGTACTACGGCCATCATTGAATAGGCAAATTTAGAGTTTTTCATCGATTTCTTCCTTTCGGTTTATAAGCCTTGCTTTCGGCTCTGCACGTCACATTCTTGGTGACGCCTTATAACAAATTGTATTGCTGCTGTTTTTACTTTCCTTGTAGCAGAGTACATTGTTTTGTTCTGGCTTTTTATCGCCTCACGATACAACTCTCTGTTGCGTGACTTTAAAGCAGTGCTTTAAGCCACCGTTTCCTGAACACACATTTAATATAGTCAAGAATGATCAGATGTGTAGGAAGATCGTCGAATAAGGCCCCTAATGCAGACAAGTCTTAGGGTTTGAGGCAGTTTGCGCCCATTTTTCAGGCAAAGAGGCGATAAAACGAGCAGGGAAAAATGCGAGGCAAATCACTTTTAACAGAAAAATGGCGAAAAAAAAGACGGCAACCTTGCCGTCTTTCTGTTTCAAAACCGGATGATACGAAGATTAATGTTCGCGGGTTTTGCGGAATTTCACTTCCGGATAACGCTCAGAAGCCAGATTCAGGTTCACCATCGTCGGGGCGATATACGCTAAGTTATCGCCACCATCGAGCGCCAGATTGGTTTCGTTCTTGCGTTTAAATTCTTCGAATTTCTTAACATCGTTGCATTCTACCCAGCGGGCGGTAGAAACGTTCACCGACTCATAGATTGCTTCGACGTTGTATTCACTTTTCAGACGCGCCACAACCACTTCAAACTGCAGAACACCGACCGCACCGACGATCAGATCGTTGTTAGAAATCGGGCGGAAGACCTGCACCGCGCCTTCTTCAGAAAGCTGCACCAGCCCTTTCAGCAGCTGTTTCTGTTTCAGTGGATCGCGCAGACGGATACGACGGAACAGTTCAGGGGCAAAGTTAGGAATGCCGGTGAACTTCATGTTCTCACCCTGAGTAAAGGTGTCGCCAATCTGAATGGTGCCATGGTTATGCAGACCGATAATGTCGCCCGGATAAGCTTCTTCAACGTGCGAACGGTCGCCAGCCATAAAGGTCAGTGCATCAGAAATCACCACGTCCTTGCCGGTACGCACCTGACGCAGCTTCATGCCTTTTTCATATTTACCAGATACCACACGCATGAACGCCACGCGGTCACGGTGTTTGGGATCCATGTTGGCCTGAATTTTAAACACGAAACCGGTGAATTTCTCGTCATCGGCTTTGACTTCGCGCAGATCGGTTTTACGCGGCATCGGCGCAGGCGCCCAGTCCACCAGACCGTCGAGCATATGGTCAACACCAAAGTTGCCAAGTGCGGTACCGAAGAACACCGGCGTCAGTTCGCCCTGCAGGAACGCTTCGTGGTCGAATTCATGCGATGCGCCCTGCACCAGTTCCAGTTCATCACGCAGTTGCGCAGCCAGATCTTCGCCGACAGCGGCATCGAGTTCAGGATTATCCAGACCTTTGACCACGCGAACTTCCTGAATGGTGTGCCCTTTACCGGTCTGATACAGATAAACTTCATCTTTATAGAGGTGATAAACCCCTTTGAACAATTTACCGCAGCCGATCGGCCAGGTAATCGGAGAGCAGGCAATTTTCAGCTCACGCTCCACTTCGTCCATCACTTCCATCGGGTCACGGATGTCACGGTCGAGTTTGTTCATGAAAGTCAGAATCGGTGTATCACGCAGACGCGTTACTTCCATCAGCTTACGGGTACGGTCTTCGACACCTTTTGCGGCGTCGATCACCATCAGACAGCAGTCAACGGCGGTCAGGGTACGGTAAGTATCTTCGGAGAAGTCTTCGTGCCCCGGGGTGTCGAGCAGATTAACCAGACACTGTTTGTACGGGAACTGCATCACGGACGTGGTGATGGAGATACCACGTTGCTTTTCCATTTCCATCCAGTCGGATTTGGCGTGATGGCTGGAGCCACGGCCTTTTACCGTACCGGCGGTCTGGATTGCCTGTCCGAATAACAGAACTTTTTCAGTGATGGTGGTTTTACCGGCATCGGGGTGAGAGATGATGGCAAATGTGCGGCGCTTAGCCACTTCAAGGGCGTATTCACTTGGAGACATGTTTTTCACGTTTCTGCGGTTGGTCCGCCCTGCATCGGGATTCACTTCACGTCAGAAGGTGACGTCAGGCAAAGCGGTAATAAAAGTTATAGCCGGCTATTTTCACTGATTTAGACGGGATGGGCAATCAATGGTTTTTTTGTGTGCTAACCCAGCGGCAGCGCCATCATAATCGCGTCTTCGCGGCCTTGTGCGGCGGGATAATAGTTACGGCGGATGGAGACTTCGTTAAAGCCCAGGCTTTCGTATAACGCGATGGCTTTTGCGTTGGAGGCGCGGACTTCCAGCCAGAGCGTGAAAACGTCTTTTTTCTCAATCTGTTGGATGACGTCTTCCAGCAAGGCCCGGCCTAAGCCCTGACGCTGAAATGCCGGATCGATGGCAATATTGAACAGCGTGGCTTCATCAAGAACGATTTGCGTAATAGCAAAACCGGCCATCACGTCGTTGCGCATGATTTTGAGATTCAGATAGCGTTCGCCCTGATTGCTGGCGAGCGTTTTTTCCGTCCACGGAAAAGCATGGCTGGCCTGTTCAATTTCAAGTGCGCGGGGAAGATCAGCGGGCGTCAGGATAGAAATGTTGTTCATTTTCACAGATCTGCTGCCAGAGTGCGCGTTTTGCGCTGGCGTCTTGATAAAGCCCGGCGAGAGCCGGGCTGGATAACTGCGTACCGGCGAGCGTAAGCGGTTCGCTCAAACCCAGTCGCCAGATATTGCAGCGGGTGTCTTCCGGCAACATGGTTACCTGTTCCGGCGTCAGGCGGTAAACCTGCGGTTCAGCCAGTGCCAGACTGCGGAGCACATCGCGCACCAGCGGATCATCTTCAGCGGGCGGCACATCGGCGACAATCAATAATTTTGTCTCCGCAGGCAGGCTGACGGCGACTTCACCCTGCAAAACCGCAGGCCGGCGCAGCGTCCACTGGGTAATGCCCAGTTGTTGTAACAGTGTATCTCGTCTGGATGCCATGCCTGATCCCTGCCCGTTGAATAGCGAAAAGCCCGGCTATGCTAGCAAACACATCGAACATGCGCCAATAAACCTCTATAATCGCGCGTTACATTCCTGAGGAGCCACACCCTGATGTCTGCATTAACTCCGGCCAGCGAAGTCATACTGCGCCATAGCGAAGAATTTGAAGGCCGCCGCGTCCTGTTCGCCGGCGACTTACAAGATAACCTGCCTGCTGAACTCGACGCCGAAGAAGTCCGCGTTCACACCAATATGTATCACCACTGGCAGATGCTCAGCAAAACGCTGGGCGACAACGTGCAGTTCGGCTTACTGGCCGACGCAGACCTGATCGCGCCTTGCGATGTGCTGGTGTATTACTGGCCGAAGAGCAAGCTGGAAGCCAAATTCCAGCTTTTCAACCTGCTGTCACAGCTGCCGGTCGGTATCGACGTGTTTGTCATCGGTGAAAACCGCAGTGGCGTTCGCAGCGCGGAAACCACGCTGGAAGGCTTGTGCGAACTGAGTAAAGTCGACAGCGCGCGCCGTTGCGGCCTGTACCACGGGCGTCTGGAAAAACAGCCTGAATTTGATGCAAATGGCTGGTGGGATGAGTACATGGTCGAAGAAGTGACCATCAAAACCCTGCCGGGCGTATTCAGCCGTGAAGGTCTGGACAGCGGAAGTCTGTTGCTGATCAACAGCTTCGAAGAACCTGTTAAAGGTAAAGTGCTGGATGTGGCCTGTGGTTCCGGCGTTCTGGCATCAGTGTTGGCGACATACTCGCCGAAGATGAAAATCACGCTGAGCGATGTGAGCGCAGCCGCTATCGAAGCCAGCCGCGCCACACTGGCCGCCAATGATTTACCGGGCGAAGTGATCGCCAGCAACGTCTATTCCGACATTGCCGGTCGTTTTGACATGATCATCTCCAACCCGCCATTCCACGAAGGTCTGCAAACCAGCCTGACGGCGGCTGAGCAGTTGATCCGTGGCGCGGTCAGCCATCTGAATATCGGCGGCGAACTGCGCATTGTGGCTAACGCCTTCCTGCCTTACGCCGCGCTGCTGGATGACACGTTTGGCAGCCATGAAGTGCTGGCACAAAATGGCCGTTTCAAAGTGTACAAAGCAGTACGTGGCCGTCCGCCGCGGGATCCAAAGAAAAAGCGTTAATCCGTCGTTTTACTGCTCGCTGAGGATGCGCATCATTTCTGCGTTGTAACGGTCACCCGCCGCAACGTGGAAAGGAAACACTGCTTCGATCGCCGCGATTTCGGCTTCACTCAGGGAGACATCAAGCGCGGCGATGTTTTCCTCAAGATAATGACGACGTTTGGTGCCAGGGATTGGCACCAGATTATCGCTACGCGATAACACCCACGCCAGCGCCAGCTGCGACGGTTTCACCCCTTTTTCCTGCGCCAGTTCACCGATTTTTTCCGCCAGCTGCAGATTCTTCGCAAAGTTTTCACCTTCGAAACGCGGGCTGAAGCGACGGTAATCGTCGGGCTCAAGATCGTCCATTGAACGGATTTGTCCGGTCAGAAAACCGCGTCCCAGCGGGCTGTAGGGCACAAAACCAATGCCAAGGCGTTCGCACGCCGGCAAAATCTCCGCTTCTACATCCCGCGACCACAGCGAATATTCCGTTTGCAGCGCGGTAACCGGATGCACTTTGTGCGCACGCTCCAGCAGGCTGACAGACACTTCGCTCAGCCCGATGTAACGAATCTTCCCTTCCTGAACCAGATCCGCCAGCGCGCCCATGGTTTCCTCAACGGGTACGGAAGGATCAGGGCGGTGCTGATAATAGAGATCGATAACATCCGTCCCCAGACGCTTCAGGCTGCCTTCAACGGATTGACGGACATAATCCGGATGTCCGTTGGTGGCGCGTGCGTGCGGGTTCGCGAGGTCACGCACTATGCCGAATTTGGTGGCCAGGAAAACTTTATCGCGACGCCCTTTCAGAAAACGCCCCAGCAGTTCCTCATTGGTATGCGGGCCGTACACGTCGGCGGTATCAAACATCGTAACGCCCAGTTCCAGCGCACGTTCCAGCGTCGCCATCGACTCTTTTTCATCCTGACCGGTGGTGTAGAAATCGCTCATGCCCATGCAACCCAAACCGAGCGCGGACACCATCGGACCCATTTTTCCAAGCTGACGTTGTTTCATTGAGATTCCCTCGTGACATGAAGAGTAAGTAACAGGAAGAAGTGTGGTTGTTATTGCGGATAAGATAAATCATCCAAAACGTGCAACACTGTTCATCAATCGCAAACAATCCTGAGCGCCTGCGGAGAAGAAAAATGGATCAGATACAGGCAATGAAAATTTTCATCCGTATCGCCGAGCTGGAGAGTTTTAGCCGCGCGGCGGAAGACCTTGATTTACCGCGCGCAACGGTCAGCACGACGCTGAAACGGCTTGAACAGCGGCTGGGCGTCCGGCTGTTTTTGCGCACAACGCGTCAGGTTAAAATCACCGATGAAGGCAAGATTTATTACCAGCGCTGCCTGCAATTACTGTCAGCGCTTGAAGAAGCCGATACCCTGTTTGCGCATCATAAAAACCAGCCTGCCGGAACGGTCAGAATCGACATGCCACATTCGCTGGCGCGCGTGATGGTGATTCCGGCGTTGCAGGCATTTTATGAACACTACCCACATATCACCCTGAGCGTCAGCGCCAATGACAACTCCGTCAATCTGCTCGATCAGGGCGTGGATTGCGTGATTCGTGCGTGGCCGTCTGAAGATGAAAATCTGCAATCGCGGCATCTGGCCAATCTCGAACAAATCACCTGCGCGTCTCCGGCGTATTTCGCGAAATTTGGCACCCCGCAAACGCGTGCAGATCTCGCCACGCATCAGGCCATTGGCTACTTTTTCGCACATCAGCAGCCGGAATCGCATCTGGAATTTGTCACTGATGGCACGGTCGAAAAAATTCAGTTACGCCGTACGCTGACCGTCAGCGGCGCAGATGCGTACGTTGCAGCGGCAAAAGCCGGTTTTGGTCTGGTTCAGGTTTCAAGACTGGCGATTGCGCAGGAACTGGAACGGGGAGAACTGGTGGAAGTCCTGTCAGCCTTAACGCCGCCGCCGATGCCACTTTACATCATGTATCCGCCGGGACGCTTTCTCGCGCCACGTATTCGCGTGTTTCTCGACTGGCTGATTACGCTCTTTTCACAGCCGGTTGCGTGAGTGGCGTCGTCGGTCATTAATAGAAAAATTGCTGATTAAACCATCAATTAACCTGGCTTCGTTCTGACAGATTGACCCATTCACCTTGAATATGTTGTTTTTTACATCAACCATCCGAAATGGGGGAAATAACAGTTGACGCCTGTGGGAAAATCTCTAGAATTCGCCCCCGTGGTTGTGTTACTTGCTGATGACATTCCGATGAATGCATCAACACAGTAATCAATTGGTTCGCGATGGTGGCGGAATTGGTAGACGCGCTAGCTTCAGGTGTTAGTGTCCTTTGGATGTGAGGGTTCGAGTCCCTCCCTTCGCACCAAAACAATCACAAGATTTATATTGCACGGCACGGTACGCGATGGTGGCGGAATTGGTAGACGCGCTAGCTTCAGGTGTTAGTGTCCTTCGGATGTGAGGGTTCGAGTCCCTCCCTTCGCACCACTCCGGTGATATAAATCAGCAGTCAGCAGAATTCATCTGTGCGAAGGTGGCGGAATTGGTAGACGCGCTAGCTTCAGGTGTTAGTGTTCTTACGGACGTGAGGGTTCAAGTCCCTCTCTTCGCACCACATGATTCTGTTCTTCGGTTTTGCCTTCCTGTATTAACTCCTTCGATTTCAGAAAGTAAAAAATCCCCTTCGCTTTACTGTTTTTCCTGTTTCTCATCTTCGTATTCCTGTTTTCATCACAAACTAAAATTCAACGTCACTGCCGCCAGTCCGCCTGCCAGCGCCATAAATGAGGGCAGCAGCAGATAATGGCGCAGCGTCCGGTGGAACAGCATGCCCAGCGTCACCAGCATCGCGACCACGACCAGAATGCGCAGCTGATCCAACGTCATATGTGCCAGCGCCAGCAACGGCATCAGCGCGCAAGGCAGCAATACCCCCCACCCACTGGTCAGACGTTTACCCAGCATCCACACAACCGCCCAGATCCCACATGCCATGACAATTGCCGGTATCATAACCCTGCTCCAAATGCTGATAATGAGAACCAATATCATATAGGATTTTTTCTCATTTACCATACACCCCCCGCAATAAATCAGACGACACAACGCCCGTCTGCCAGCACGCCCGCCTTTAAGGTAAAGTCTGCGCAGTTATTTGCGGTCTTATACTCCGTTTGGGTGACACCTGCGTACAAAAGTGCTAATTTTAAAGGTGTTAAACCAAATTAGTGAAACCCGGCTAATTAAATTTTTTATAATAATCACTGAAAAAACTATATTTATAGAAT